>CACZPW010000105.1 GCA_902783115.1 uncultured Ruminococcus sp.
ATACATAATATCTTTTATGTTATTACTTATTATAATTTTATCCATAAAAAAATAACTGCCCCAAGCCAAAGGTTGCAGTTATTTTTAACAATACCTTAGACTAACCGTTTTACGGTCTTGCCCTTTATCTGCTTATATTATAATATAATATTATGGTTTTGTCAATTAAAATCATGAAAAATCACAGCCTTTGCTGTGATTTTTTGTTATGTATTATAAATCCTTTATTTTTTCATCATAAAGCTTTTTAAATAGTAAAAGGGATATGGTTATGGACATAATTTCCGCGATGTCGTATGAAAACCACACATACCAGATACGGTTTATATCAAAGCCCGAAATCCATGCAAGTATAAACGCCGACGGTATAAGAACGACAAGCTGACGCGCGATAGACACAATCATGGAATAAACACCGTTACCCAGAGCCTGGAATACCGATGATATTACAATGCATATTGAGGCAATGGGGAAGCTTAAGCATATTATCCTCAGCGCAGGGATGCCGATCCCGAGCATTTCGGGCGACGCCTCGAAGAGACCGAGAAGCTTTGCCGGTATGATGAGGAATATTATCATACCTATAACCATAATGGCAAACGCATAAATCATTGCAAGGCGTATGGTTTTTAACATTCTGTCCTTGTTTTTTGCGCCGAAGTTATATGAAACTATAGGCACCATACCGCTGTTCATACCGAAAAGCGGCATAAAGATAAAGCTGTTCAGCTTGAAATATACGCCGAATACCGCAACGGCAGTAGATGAAAAGGTGGAAAGGATCTTGTTCATGCAGAAGGTCATAACGGAGCCTATCGAAACCATTATCATTGACGGTATGCCGACGGATAAGATCCGTGAAATTATAAAGCCGTCAAGCCTAAAGCCCTTGAATGAAAAGTTTATTTCCTTATTTTTCCTGATATTGAAAATTATCGCCATGATTGCCGCCACAATTTGCCCGGTAACGGTTGCAAGCGCCGCGCCGGCAACTCCCCACTTGAACACGAAAATGAAGATCGGGTCGAGTATAAGGTTTATAACTGCGCCGGTAGTCTGCGTTATCATGGAATAAACGGTTTTTCCCGTAGCCTGCAAAAGTCTTTCAAAGGTAAACTGTCCGAATATTCCAAAGCCCATAAACATGATCACAGACAGGTAATCCTTTCCGTGGTCTATTATGGTCTGAGCATTTGCGCCTGTTCCCGCCTGCGCCCTGTAAAACGGAGTTATAACAAAAAAGGCAAGCATCGCAAACAGAAGATAACCGAGTATCTCAAGGAAAATGCCGTTTGTTGCGGCCTTGTTTACGTTTTCGTAATTCTTTTCGCCAAGCGATCTTGACAAAAACGCATTTATTCCGACGGCTATACCCGAGGAGACCGCCATCATAAGCGTCTGCATGGTAAAAGCGATGGAAACTGCGGTAAGAGCCTCCTCGCTTATCTTTGCAACGAAAATACTGTCTACTATATTATAAAGAGCCTGGACAAGCATGGATATAACGATCGGCAATGACATAGTTATAAGCAGCCTGTTTACAGGCATTACACCCATTTTGTTTTCAGAGTGCATATACAATACCTCCTATGCTGTATGTGGGAAACATTATACAATATTATTTTTATTTATTCAATAGTAAAAAATCAAAAAAATTATGATATTTTTCTTAAAAATATATTGCAAAATAAATATATTATGTGCTATAATATATTGGAATTAAATCAATGGGGGTTTAAGACTGCGCAGGCAGTTTTAGGCCCTTTTTTTGTTTTTCGGGAGGTAATTTATATGGCTATGTCGGGAACACTTGATACATATCTTGAAACGGTCTATACGCTGTCCGAGGAGAGCGGGTTTGTAAGGACTACCGATATTTCAAATCATTTAAATATTTCAAAGGCGTCGGTAAACCGCGCGGTAAAAACATTAAAGGAACACGGATATGTCGAGCATGAGGCTTACGGTGATGTGTTTTTGACCGAGGCGGGCAGAAACAAAGGCAGGGAGATATTCAAACGGCACCATATCATAAAGAAGTTCCTTGTGTGCGTTTTGCATATATCAATGGAGCAGGCGGATAAGGAAGCAATGCTGATAGAACATGGCATCGGAGACAGAACGGTATACAGAATGTCGGAATTTATGGCAAACGTATAATGCGGGCGTTGGATCGGAATAGTGGTAAAAAGGGCGATATTTTAAAAATATACACAATATGCTGTGATTGGGATAAATACTGAAAAAAAACGGCAAAAATAAATTAAAAATTTTGCGAAAAAGTATTGACAAACACAGTCTATTTTGCTATAATTCCATTTGTTGTTAAGCGACTTTGTTATGTATTATGGGAGTTTAGCTCAGCTGGGAGAGCATCTGCCTTACAAGCAGAGGGTCACAGGTTCGAGCCCTGTAACTCCCACCAATATTTAACAAAACAATAAATCACGGGAGTGATTTTATATACAGTATATGGATAAAGCATTATCCATACACCGAGTTTTGGCCCGGTAGTTCAGTTGGTTAGAACGCTAGCCTGTCACGCTAGAGGTCGACGGTTCGAGCCCGTTCCGGGTCGCCAAATTTG
>CACZPW010000106.1 GCA_902783115.1 uncultured Ruminococcus sp.
AACCTTGTTGCGGTATACGGAGCAATGGAGGTGCTCGGCGAGGGTACGGACGATTTTGAACGGCTTTTGGCGGCATATAAGCCCCAAATCGGGCGTATGCAGGAATTTGGCTTCAATAAGCCGGTGATTTTAAGCTTGTCCAAAAATCCCGCAGGCTTTAATCAGGCGATAGCGACTGTCAATACGGATAAACGGAAAAAGGACGTTATCATTGCGATAAACGACAAGGTAAACGACGGCAGAGACGTGTCGTGGATATGGGACGTTGATTTTGAAAAGATACACGATGAAAATCTGAATCTTCTTATAACCACCGGCATAAGGCTTTATGATATAAGCCTCAGATTCAAGTACGAGGATATACGGGTTGATATGATGACGCCGTCGATGAAAGAGGCTGTGGAGCGTGCGTTAGGAAGCGACAGCGAGGTTTGCTATGTGCTTGTAAACTATACCGCCCTGTATCCTACCGAGGGTGTTTTGAACGCACTGTTAAAGGAGAAAAAATAAATGGAGCTTAAAATTTTACATCTGTATCCCGATCTTTTGAATCTGTACGGGGACAGAGGGAATATTGCGTGTATGAAAAAGCGGCTTACCTGGCGCAGTATCGGTGCGGAGGTCATATCACATACTTGTGATTCCGGGGATTTTAGCCTTGACGGGGTGGATATCGTGTTTATCGGCGGCGGCTCTGACAGGGAGCAAAAGATCGTGTGCCACAGGCTTTTGGAGCATAAAGAAATGCTTCACGGTTTTGTGAACGATAACGGCGTTTTGGTCGCCGTATGCGGCGGCTATCAGCTTTTGGGCAAATACTATAAGTTGGCGGACGAAACGATAGAAGGTCTTGATATCCTGGATATTTATACCGAGCAGGGCAAAAAGCGTCTTATCGGTAACGTTGTTTTGGATAGCGATGTTGCGGGAAAGATCGTCGGCTTTGAAAATCACGGCGGAAGAACGTATATCGGAAATCATACGCCCTTGGGTAAGGTCGTACACGGATACGGCAACGATGATAAAAGCGGCGTTGAGGGTGTGGTGTATAAAAATGTGGTGGCAACGTATCTGCACGGGCCGCTGCTGCCGAAAAATCCGCGCCTGTGCGACTATATCCTGACAAATGCTCTGAAGCGGAAATATCCGGACTTTGGCGGCTTGGCGCCGCTTGACGATAAGCTTGAAGCTACGGCGTCGGAATATATTGTAAACAGATTCAATTAGAATATCTATGCTTGCGGGGTGAGCCGGTATGTCGGAAAAAAAACAGAATAATAAGGCAGACTCA
Organism: uncultured Ruminococcus sp.; assembly: GCA_902783115.1. GTDB lineage: Bacteria > Bacillota > Clostridia > UBA1381 > UBA1381 > 12844. The sequence goes on from CACZPW010000106.1 coordinate 1,292, forward strand.
TTTTTAAAGGCTGTAAAAAATTTGCCGTATAATATCGGCGTCAGGCTGCGGATCTGGAAATTCCGCACACGGGGACTTGATAAGAAAGAGCGTGCGGACGCTTTTAAAAATATACTCAGGTGGTTTGTGACAGATCCGAAAAAGTATATACCGCTTATGTATGCGCTTGCAGGAATCGGCGTATCGGCAGCCTACGTTGTGTCGCTGTGCCTTATATCGGCGCATTTTAATTATGTACACCCGGCATATAAGGCGGAGGCAAAAACGGTCATTCCCAGGGCGATGGGCTTTAAGCAGACGGGAAGCGTCGGCAGTATAAGGCTTAACTGGACGGACGGAGTCATTGAATTGAATGACGGCAAGGCATACGCAAAAATAACGGCAAGCACAAATCCGGACTATCTCCAAAGGCTTGGCTTTGTATGGGAAAGCTCCGATACAGATATTGCCGGGGTGTCCGATAACGGCGATATAACCGCAACAAAGGCGGGAACGGTGGATATAACCGCGCGCTTGAAGGGCGGAAAATACAGTGCTACGGCAAAATTAAGGATCATACAGCCCGTAACGGGTATTTTTATGCGTACCTCAAACGTTACGCTTTATAAGGACGGAACAGGTCAATATCTGAAGGTGCGGTTTTTCCCTGCCGACGCTTTGGGTACAAGGCTTAAATGGAAATCGTCAAACGAGGCCGTTGCCACGGTCGATTCAAGCGGACACGTAAAGCCTGTGGGAATAGGAATGTGCGAGGTCACGGCGGCGACGCTTGACGATAAATTTATTGCAAAGAGCTTTGTAACGGTTACGAACAAATCCGCGGAGGTTGAAAGCGTGAGCATAGAAAACGGCGAAAGCGTGGACGTAACGGAGGGAAAAACGCTTAATCTCGTGGCGTCTGTGGTTCCGTATAACGCAAAAAACAAAACTCTTAAATGGATATCCTCAAACGAGGATATAGTCACGGTAAATCAGACGGGCAGATTAAAGGGCGTAAGCGAAGGAAGCGCTATGGTATCGGCAAAATCCGTAAACGGAATAGTTGCGCAGGTGGCTGTAAACGTATTTAAATCCGACGAGGCGGACGGATTTGACTTAAATACCGGCGATCTGTCGGCGATAGTGCCGAGCGGAAACAGCGTATCGTATCAGGCGTATCCGCAGACTCTGCCCATGCTTGCGGAATTGCAGATGGGACTTTCGCCCGCGCCCAAGATATGGAAAAACGGCTCAACTCAAAGCGCAACGCTGTGGGAGGTAATAGAGTATCTTAACCCCGCAAACTACTGTGACGAGGTTTATAAATACCAGTTCCTTGACCTGTCGGTACCAAACGGCGTGACGGAGGATGCACTTAACGCATATCTTTTTGACAAGGGCATCCTTGCGGGTATGGGCAGTGCGTTTATAGAGGCTGCAAATGCGTATAACGTATCGGAGGTATACCTTGCCGCGCACGCCTGCCTTGAAACGGGCAACGGCACCTCGGAGCTTTCAACGGGCGTTTCGGTAAACGGCGAAACGGTATATAATGTATACGGTATCGGCGCATACGATAACAGCGCGCTTTATTCAGGCTCACAAAAGGCGTATAAGGAGGGCTGGACGAGTGTGGAGGCTGCCATTATCGGCGGCGCAAAATGGATAAGCACATATTATGTAAACGCCGCTTCGGGCAGACAAAACACGCTTTATAAGATGCTTTGGAATCCGCAAAATCCGGGCGAGCATCAGTATGCGACGGACGTAGGCTGGGCGGTAAAGCAGGCGCAGAGCATATCGGGGATATTCAGGCAGTTCCCGAACGCAAATATCAGGTTTGAAGTGCCTGTCTACAGCGGACAGACCGCGCCTGACGTAAATAAATCGGAATAAAGTATAAAATCATCCCGTAAGCTTATTATGGGGTGATTTTTATGTTCAGAGGCGCAAGACTGAAAAACAGACCTGTCATAAGCGCGCAGACCGCACAGAAATTGGGTATTGTATACGATATAGAAATAAATGAGGCGGACGGCACCGTAACGTCAATAATAGTTGTACGCGGCGGTATGCTGAGCCGTATTTTGGGTATGGGCGAGATTATAATACCCTGGAAGAATATAGCCGCGGTAGGGGACAGATATGTGCTTACGGATATATATTCAACGGACGTAAAATAACAGTAGATATACTTTTTGTTTACGAATGTGTTAAACCGTTGAAAATTATGTCAACTTATGATATTATAATTTGCGTATCAGTATGCCGTTCTACTCTGACGGTTATACATTTTGGCGGACGGAGGATAAAAGTCTTAATAAATTAAGACAGGGAAGAGGTAATAGGGAACAGTGAATAAGTAAGGTGTAAAATGCCATGAATTTTTAATTATTCTATGCCTCGGAAAGGAATTAACTATGAAATGCCCATACTGCGGATTTGTGGAAAGTAAAGTTATAGATTCAAGACCTACCGATGAAAGTAATTCAATAAGACGCCGCAGAGAGTGTCTTAAGTGTCAGAAAAGGTTTACTACATACGAGAAGCTTGAATCACTCTCGCTTGTCGTTATAAAGAAGGATCAGTCAAGGCAGCCGTATGACAGGGAAAAGGTATTAAAGGGAATAATCACGGCGTGCGAGAAGCGCCCGATTTCGCTTGCGCAAATGGAGAAGGTGGCGGACGATATCGAATCTGAGCTTTATCAGAGCATGACCCGTGAGGTGGATTCTGCCGATATCGGCGAGAAGGTTATGGAAAAGCTCAAGGATCTTGACGAGGTCGCTTATGTTCGCTTTGCGTCGGTATATAAGCGGTTTGACGATCTGCATACCTTTATGGCAGAGCTGCAGGGTCTTATAAACGCTAAATAAAGCTGATTGATAAAACTGATTGATAAACCTGAAGGGGCGTGTCTTTGGATAAGGCACGCCCCTTCAGGTTTTTGTGTAAGGGAATTGATTTCGCTTTTTGAGCATACTTATTTCCGGCGTCGCTCATTCACTTATAATGGTCGGTTTTTTGTTTGTATGCTCTTTTCGGTGAAAGATTTTGCCGCATTTTGAACATTCATAAGTAACGTCGTAATAAATGCGCTCACCTTCGACCAAAACCTCTTTTTCGATCACCTTTTCGGGCGCATTATAATACTTATTCGTTGATAATTTTGTTTGCCAGTCAAAATACTGTTTTTGCCCCGAGGTGTTTTTGTACTCCTTCATTCTTTGTTTTTCCTTAAAATACATAGGTTCACTCCCTATTTCTTCTTTGGAAACAACCTTTGCCTTTTTGCTTTTACATTCGGGGCAGGTCGGAAGTCCCAAATAAACAGTCAAAATTTTTAACAGAACGAGTACAAGGACTATTATAATTATCCAGGTCATACTTTATCTCCTTTGCTTTGATAAATTTTTATATATGCTATTTTACCATTTGCAATAGGACAAAATGAGTGCATCTTATGTTGTATTATAAAAGTTTATAACAACGTTACTTCTTTTCGCTGTATTTTTTTGCGATTTCCCGCACCGATGAAATAATCTTTTCCCGAATATCTGTCGGTTCCAATACCTCGATATGCTCGCCGTACTGCATAGCCCAGCAGAAAAAGGCATTCTTGTTTACCGAGACGGTTACTATACATTCCTCGTTATTTTCGGGCGTTATTTTTGCGTCTTTTCCGTACCAATCAATAACTTGATCGATTATATAGTTCTTCGCCCTGAATTTTGCTCTTACGCTGTCGCCCGCAAACATATAAATATGCTCTGCCATATGCTTTGGAAGATTTATGCCGCCTTTCAGCGGTTTTATGGGAGTGTCAAGCATAGTTATTCCCGTTATCCTGTCAATGCGGTAATTTGACAAATCATCATACTTGTCATAGTTGCAGATAAGGTAGTATCTTCCGTTTGTTGCAACCATCTGATACGGATTTACAATATATCTTTCCTCACGCTTCGGGTGCAGTTTCTTGTCCGCTCCGTAGCTGTTGTATACGAAAGAAACCTGCTTTTTTTGCGAAATTGCCTCATCTAAAACATCTATGGTAAAGAAAAGCTCCTTGTTTTCCGGCTGATTTTCGGGAAGATTGCAAATATGCTTGACCTTTTCATCAAAATACACATTTGAAAGTCCCTTTAATTTTGAAATCAGCTGTTTGCATTGTGAGTACGGAATATGCTTTGAAAATAAAAGGCTGTCAATTAAAAGCCTGAGCTCTGAATCGTCAAACTCACGCACCATATACCAATCGGTATAAATGGAGCTTTCCTCGCCGTTTTTGTCCTTTTTGGGAATTTCGGTGTACTCTATTCCGCAGTCAAGCTCCAAAAGATTCATAAGATTCCGCTTTACTGTTTTCCGGTCAACCTCCATAAAGTATTCCTTTTGCAGTTTTTCAATAATGTCCGCTTGCGTCAAGCGGTGATCCATATCGGAATACTTTTTGAGAATGTCCAAGATATTTATAATGACCATTTTTTTGGGTGGTATTGTGTACATATGGAATTAACCCTCCCATTCTATACCAAAAGCATCCATCGACTTTTTGAATTTTTCTCTGTCCCAGACAACAAAATACCCAAACCTGTCCGAAATATATCCTCCATTTACTCCAACACCTACTGCCTTGTTTTTATATTTTTCCTCCTTAATAGTACCTTCCGCTGACCACAGCTTATAACAATTGCTCCTTGTATACTTTTGAGAAAATTTTCCTTTTTTTTCAAACTCATCAATTACTGTTTTAAGCTTTTCATATACATCTTTATCTTTGTCAAGACGGTAAAATGTTTCCAATTTGGTTGTCAAATAACTCATACTATTGCCTTTTGAGGATAGAAGCTTTTCATAGAGTTCATTGGGTTGTATGATTTTGATTTTCTCATTTTCTTCTCCGAGTATATTACCATTTCCAGAAAATAAATATATTTTTTCATATACATCCATATCGTTTGTATAATCCGAAATTTTAATAGAGGTTGAATTTTGATTTTTCACTTGACAGGTGATTGGCTTTATTTTTTCTTTTTTACTCACAAGGGTAAATTCGTATTTTTGACGAGCCGTACTACATAGCGACGGAAGAAGCATATAATCTCCATTTGTATTCTTATCATAAATGTATGCACAAACTAAATCCTCAAGCTCTTTTGGATTTAATGCGGTTTCATAGTTGCCCTTTGTTAACCGTAGCTTTGGAAAATCACATTTTCCGTTCGCTTTTTGCTCGTAAACAGCCATCATTAAAATTTTTTCTTCATCGCCAAATATTCTTTCTATAGTTTTCTGCTGCCTATGCATAAACCGTCCGTTTATTGCCGCCGGAACATCGTCTTGATTTTTTATTTCATACCATTTTTCCACTTCGCACATACAAGAAAGACGATCTTTGTCATCAATGCCACTTTGATAAAATGCAATATCTTTAACTTTTCCAATATATATGTGACCATCTCGTGTCCTTGTTATTGCAAGATCGCCTTTTTTAACTTTTTTTATAGCATTTTTCGCCTTTTGACCACCTTTAGAAACCCACTTAAAATCTTTTTTTTCTAAATAATGTATTTGTCCGTCTTTTGGTGCCTTTTTATCATCAATCCAACCAATTCCAAATATATTTTTTTTAATACAGCTTTCTTGAAAACTCTTTATATCTTCACCCTTATCATCTTTGCCATAAGGTTTTAGATTTACAATCCAACAGTCTTTATCAACTACCACCGTTCCAATTTCCATTTCTCCGATTTGAACATATCCTTTCATATCTTTCACCTCATTAGTTTTATTTTTCTACATCATATCACAATTTTTTACATTTTACAACACTATATGGGGAAATTTTGGTACATGTAGTGTCGCCCGGAATATAAACGAATTCTTTTGCAAAATTACGCCGATTGCATCAATTTTTTTATATCCGATGCCAACAAAGTTTCTTTTTCCAAAAGTGCTGATGCGATTTTATCAAGAGTTTCCCTGTTTTTTGCGATAATTTCCTTTGCTTCAAACAGGCATCTTTCCATTTCTACAGATATTGCAATTTCAATTTTGGAATCTAGTATCATAGAAGGATTTTCGTACAAAGCAGAAACATCTACCGTTCCAAGCCCCAAATATCCTCTTTCGCTTATAAGTTCCCTTATACATTCGCCGGCTTTATTGATATCTGTTTCACAGCCGTCTGCACAAGAGCCGTAAACAATTTCAGTTGCAGCTTTCCCTGCAAGGCAAACCACGGCATGATGCCGCGAAGACGGCAATTCCTTATAACGCCTTACAAAACCACCCAATTTGCCGAGGTTACCCTTCCTTATAGATGCAAGACCTACGCTTTCGGGAGACAGTATTTCGCTCATAATGAGATGCCCTGCCTCATGGTATGCCACTTTTTTGAGTTTGTCGGGCGGTGTTTCGGAATAATCTTGCGGTGCGGCATACTCTGCTTTAAGAACACTTTCCACTATGTCTTCCATCTCTATTTTATGCTTTTTTTTGTACCCTGCAATGATTGCCGCCTCGTTAAGCACGCTTTCAAGCTCTGCACATGAGCCAAAGCACAGCATTTTTGCAACATCCTCGACATTTATATCCGAAGTGTTTTTGTTTTCAAGATAATACTCTATTATTTTGAGGCTGTCTTCATAAAAAGGTTGGTAAAATTCTATACATTTATCAAATCTTCCCGCTCTTTTCAAGGAGCCCGGAAGTTTTCTTATATCATTCACCGTTGCGATAACAAAAACATCAAAGCCTTTGATGCTGTCAATTCCTGCCTGAACTGCGACATATTCCTTCGCATCAGAGTGGTCGTCATCTTCGTTTGCATACTTGTCCATATCGTCAAGAAAAACTATTGACGGTGCATTTTCCTTTGCCTTGTTAAAGGTCTTGGTTATGTACTCTACAAAATTTTTACTTTTGCGTTTCCTTACTGTGAAGCTTTTAAGCTTACATTCCTCAATAAAGCATTTTGCCATCAACGATTTTCCGAGTCCCGGCTTTCCGTACAGTAATACGCCGCAGGGAAGCTTTGCGCCCAATTCTGCGTATATTTCTTTGTTTTTTATCATATCGCAAAACTGCATAAGCTCCTTTTTTATCGAATCATAGCCGATAATTTTTTCAAAGTTGTTCATAATAATACCTCCGTAGAATTTTATTTGTGCAATAAATATATTAAGAATGATGGACTATTTTTGGTGCATCACAGATCCCGCTTATGATTCGTATTTGCTATGTACAATAAATTATTCTCAAAGAAGAGCGTAAGCTTATGACGATAGGCGGTTTTTGTGTATACTACACAAAAATTGACAAAAAAATAACAAAATTTTTAATGGTAACAGGGCGGGGTTTAGCAAAAAATCCGTTGCAAACAGAGTAAACTTTTGGTATAATGTAAGGCAGGTATATTTTTTAAATAACGGAGGCTAAATAATGGGAACAGTTGATAAATTGACTGAGCTTCAGTACCGCAGATCAAAGATTGCATCGGGCGGCGGTGAAGCGGCTATAAAAAAGCAGCACGATTCCAAGAAGCTTACCGCAAGAGAGAGGGTAAGCCTGCTTCTTGATGCGGGCAGCTTCGTTGAGGTCGATGCTTTTGTAACTCACAGATGTACCGAATTCGGTATGGATACAAAGGAGGCTCCGGGTGAAGGTGTGGTAACGGGTTACGGTACTGTTGACGGCAGGCTCGTATACGTTTATGCGCAGGATTTCACCGTAATGGGCGGATCTTTGGGTGAGATGCACGCAAAGAAGATATGCAAGATACTTGATATGGCAATGAAAATGGGCGCACCTGTGGTCGGCTTAAACGATTCGGGCGGCGCAAGAATACAGGAGGGTGTAGACGCTCTTGCCGGATTTGGCGAGATATTTACAAGAAACACGCACGCAAGCGGCGTGATCCCGCAGATATGCGCTATCATGGGGCCGTGTGCGGGCGGCGCGGTATATTCACCCGCAATAATGGACTATATATTTATGGTCGAGAACACATCGCAGATGTTTATAACGGGCCCGCAGGTGGTATCATCGGTAACGGGTGAGCAGATAACGGGCGAGGAGCTTGGCGGCGCAGGCGCGCATACCGAAAAATCGGGCGTTGCACATTTTAGTGCGCCGGATGATGAAAGCTGTATTTTAAAGATAAAGGAACTGCTTTCATACATTCCTTCAAATAACTTAGAGGAGGCTCCATATATCGAGCCTACAGACCCCATCAACCGCTTATCGGAAAAGCTTACAGCCATTGTTCCGGACGAGGCAACAAAGGCGTATGACGTAAAGGAAGTAATAGCCGAGATCGTGGACAACGGTAAATTCTTTGAGGTGCAGAGCGCCTTTGCGCAGAATATCGTGGTAGGATATGCAAGAATGAACGGCCAGACGGTCGGAATAGTTGCAAACCAGCCGAAGGTCATGTCAGGCTCGCTTGACGTAAATTCATCGACCAAGGCTGCGAGATTTGTGCGCTTCTGCGATGCGTTCAATATCCCGCTTGTAACGCTTACCGATGTTCCGGGCTATTTCCCGGGCGTATCACAGGAGCATAACGGAATTATCCGTCACGGCGCAAAGTTGCTTTACGCTTACTGTGAGGCGACGGTGCCGAAGATAAACGTGATACTCAGAAAGGCTTACGGCGGCGCATATATCGCAATGAGCTCAAAGCATGTCGGCGCGGACGTTGTAATGGCATGGCCTACGGCGGAGGTTGCGGTCATGGGACCCGAGGGCGCGGCAAACATCATATTCAGAAACGATATCAAAAACAGCGCAGATCCAATGGCAACAAGAGCCGAGAAGATACAGGAATACAGAAACAAGTTTTCATCGCCTTACGAGGCTGCAAAGCGCGGCTATATAGACGATGTAATAGAGCCTGATTCAACAAGGCCGAGGATAATTGCGGCGCTTGAAATGCTTTTGTCAAAGCGTGAGTCAAGACCTGCCAAAAAGCACGGCAATCTTCCGTTGTAAGGGAATGGAGGTATAAGTATGTCAATAACCGAAGCTTTATCAGAGGGCTTGCAGACTGCGGTTGTCGGACTGGGTACAGTATTTGCCGTTCTTATAATACTTATGATAGTCCTTTACGTAATGAAGGCGATCTTCTATAAGGAGGAGCAAAAAAAGGCGCCTGCGGCGATCCAACAAGAGCCCGAAAATGAGATAAACGAAAGCGTTACGGAGGATAACGGCATTGATGAGGGCGAGCTGATAGCGGTATTAACTGCCGCTGTGGCGGCAAGCCTCAACACGTCAACGTATAATTTGGAAATCAAATCTTACAGGCGTATCGGAAACGGCAGACCTGCATGGAACAGGGCAGGAGTCCGTGAAACCATAGATAACAGATTTTAGGAGGGTAATTCAATGAGAAAGTTTAATATTACAGTAAACGGAAACACCTATGAGGTTGAGGTAGAAGAAGTTGGCGGTATGCCTCAGGCGGCACCCGCTCCCGTTCAGGCGGCACCTGCTCCCGCACCCCAGGCGGCGCCGAATCCCGCACCGGCTGCACAAAAATCAGCTCCGGTTGCAGGTGCGACTCAGGTAAAGGCTCCCATGCCCGGTACCGTAGTTGCCATAAAGGTAAGCGCCGGCGATACCGTTACAAAGGATACGGTTGTTGCGGTTTTGGAAGCAATGAAAATGGAAAATGAAATCTATGCCGGTGTTGACGGTACCGTTGCGGGCGTTTCCGCCGCGCAGGGCGACAGCGTGAACACGGGCGATGTACTCGTTTCTATAAACTGATTTGGTTAAAGGTTATATAGAAAGGGGTAACGTAAAAAGTGTTTGAGAGTATTATAAATTTTATGAGTAATACAGGCTTTGCGCAGATGCTCCGCCAGATCGGCACCGCATTTGAGCAGGGCAATATATTGCAGGTTGTAGGGACTCCGCTTATGCTTGCGGTTGCCTGCCTTTTGTTATATCTTGCAATAGTAAAGAAATTTGAGCCGTTATTACTGTTACCTATAGCGTTTGGTATGCTGCTTACGAACCTCCCGATGGAATTGGGACAGAGGCTTATGCATCCGCAGCTCTTTATAGACCCCCAATATCTTATTGACGGACATGATCTTGATATGCAGATGATTGCATCACAGGGTGGACTTCTGGATATTCTGTATCTTGGCGTAAAGCTGGGTATATATCCGCCGCTTATATTCCTGGGTATCGGTTACATGACGGATTTCGGGCCGCTTATAGCGAATCCGAAAAGCCTTTTGCTGGGTGCGGCGGCGCAGTTCGGAGTATTTGCCGCATTCTTTATGGCGCTTATATTGGGCGCTATGGGCTTGGGCTTTACGGTACGTGACGCGGCGGCAATAGGCATTATCGGCGGTGCGGACGGACCTACGGCGATTTTTGTTACAAAAACGCTTGCGCCGGCACTTTTGCCCGCAATAGCTATCGCGGCATATTCGTATATGGCGCTCATACCGGTTATCCAGCCGCCTATCATGAAGCTTATGACGACAAAAAAGACAAGAAGCGTCGTAATGAAGCAGTTAAGACCTGTTTCAAGAACGGAGAAGATTTTGTTCCCGATAATAGTTACGATAGTCGTAGGACTTATCGTACCCGATGCGGTATCGCTTCTTGGCTGTCTTATGCTCGGTAACCTTGCAAAGGAATCGGGAGTTATCGAAAGGCTCGGAAAGACGATGCAGGGTGAGCTTATGAATATTGTAACGATATTCCTCGGCGTCACCGTCGGTGCAACAGCGACGGCGGAGCAGTTTTTAACTCCGCAGACGCTTGGGATCATAGCTCTCGGTCTTATCGCATTTGCGTTTTCGACCTTCGGCGGACTGCTTTTGGGCAACATTATGTATGCCGTAACGGGCGGTAAGGTAAATCCGCTTATAGGCTCCGCGGGCGTATCGGCGGTACCTATGGCGGCAAGAGTTTCACAGCAGGTAGGACAGAAGGAAAATCCGTCAAACTTCCTTCTGATGCACGCGATGGGTCCGAATGTTGCGGGAGTTATCGGCTCTGCGGTTGCGGCAGGCGTATTCCTTGCAATGTTCAAATAATTGAAATTTACCCGAAATTTAAGATAGGAGTGAAAAATAAATGGCAAAAGTAGGAATTACCGAAACGGTCTTAAGAGATGCTCACCAATCGCTTATAGCTACAAGAATGACTACCGAGCAGATACTTCCGATAGTTGAGAAGCTGGACAAGATAGGTTATCATTCGCTTGAAGCGTGGGGCGGCGCGACTTTTGACTCATGTTTGAGATTTTTAAACGAGGATCCCTGGGAGAGACTCAGAAAAATAAAGGATAAGGCGAAAAACACGCCGATCCAGATGCTGTTCCGCGGTCAGAATATTTTGGGCTACAGGCATTATGCAGACGATGTCGTTGAATATTTTGTTCAGAAATCGATTGCAAACGGCGTTGATATTTTAAGAATATTCGACGCTTTAAACGATGTAAGAAACCTTGAATGTGCAATAAATGCCTGCAAGAAGGAGGGCGGACACCTCCAGGCTACCGTTTGCTACACATTGTCGGATTACCATACAAACGACAAGTTTGTGGAATTGGCAAAGCAGCTTGAGGAAATGGGCGCAGATTCGATATGTATAAAGGATATGTCGGGACTTTTGCTTCCGTATACCGCATACGACCTTGTATCGAAGATGAAAAAGGCAGTAAGCCTTCCGATCCAGCTTCATACCCACTACACGTCGGGAGTTGCGTCAATGACCTATTTAAAGGCAATAGAAGCGGGAGTAGATGTTATCGACTGCGCTATATCGCCTATGGCGTTGGGTACTTCGCAGCCGCCCACAGAGCCTATGGTTGCGGCTTTGCAGGGTACTGAGTACGATACGGGGCTTGACCTTGACGCACTTACGGAGATAACGGAGTATTTTGCGCCGTTAAGACAGAAGTACCTTGAATCGGGACTTATGAATACAAAGGTATTGGGCGTTGATATAAACACCTTGAAATACCAGGTTCCGGGCGGTATGCTTTCAAATATGGTGTCCCAGCTTAAGAATATGGGGCAGGAGGATAAGTTTGCCGAGGTATTGAAGGAAGTGCCGAGAGTCCGTGCGGACTTAGGCTATCCGCCGCTTGTAACGCCGTCGTCCCAGATCGTGGGAACTCAGGCGGTTATGAACGTCATAACGGGTGAGAGATACAAGATGATACCGAATGAAACAAAGGGTATCGTAAGAGGTGAATACGGCAAAACGCCCGCGCCTATCAGCGATGAGATAGTAAAGAAGGTAATAGGCGACGAGGAAAGAATTACCTGCCGCTATGCAGATACTCTTGCACCTGAGCTTGATAAGCTCAGGAAAGAGTGCGCAGAATGGATCGAGCAGGAGGAGGACGTACTCTCATATGCACTGTTCGGTCAGGTTGCCGTGAAATTCTTTGAATACAGACGCGCGCAGAAATATAAAATAGATGCAGGTCTTTTAGACGAGGAAAATAAGGTATATCCGGTGTGATGATATAAAAAGGGGGACAGTAAAGAACGCTGCCCCCTTTGTCATTTACGCACAATAAACCGCATATTTTTATTGGGATATAAACAAAGAGACAGGTAAACGGGATAGGATTCAGGCTATAACAAAACTATGGCGAATAAAATTTTAAATATAATCAAAAATGAAACAGTCCTCAGCATAGCGGCAATGCTTGCCGTTATATCCGCATTTTTTGTAAAGCCGGACCGGGAGTATGTAAACTATATTGATTTGAGGACGCTTTCACTGCTTTTTTGCCTTATGGCGGTAATGGCGGGCTTTCAAAAGACGGGTATTTTTAAAATGCTCGCCCAAAGACTGCTCGGATCTGTACACGGACTTAGGGGGCTTACACTTGTACTGATAATGCTTTGCTTTTTCTTCAGTATGCTTGTAACAAATGATGTGGCGCTTATAACCTTTGTGCCGTTCACGTTTGCGGTACTTGATATGACGGACGGCGGGGAAAAGGACGCTCTGCTTGTAAGAACCGTGGTCATGCAGACGGTTGCCGCAAATCTCGGCAGTATGTTAACGCCGATAGGCAATCCGCAGAATTTATACCTGCACGGCATATCGGGTATGGGAGTGGGTGAGTTTATGCTGCTCATGCTCCCGTACACGGGCGCGGCATTTTTGCTTTTACTGCTTTGGACTTTGTTTGGAAACGGGACTGCAAAAATACAGATCGGCATTGAAAATGTGACCCGCATAAAGGGAAAAGCGGGTGTGGCGGTCTATACGGCGCTGTTTATGCTGTGTATCGTGACTGTGGCGCATATTGTTGATTACAGGGTAACGCTTATTGCCGTGCTTGCGGTAATAGCTGTAACGGATCGCAAAATATTTGCAAATGTGGACTACACGCTGCTGCTTACGTTTGTTGCTTTCTTTGTATTTATCGGAAATGTGGGCAGAATACCGGAGTTTAAAAATTATCTGAGCCGTGTTATAGGAAATCACGAATGTGTGACGGGAATATTGTCAAGCCAGGTCATAAGCAATGTGCCGGCGGCGCTTTTGCTGTCGGGATTTACCGATAAGCTTAAGCCGCTTATCATAGGAGTAAATCTCGGCGGGCTGGGAACGCTGATAGCCTCAATGGCAAGTCTGATATCATTCAAGCTCGTAGGGCGTGCGAATAAGGCGCTCAGAAGAAAATATCTGATATATTTTACGGCGGTAAATGTAGTGTTTTTGCTTATTCTTTTTGGATTATACTTGATTTTAAGATAATAAAATGCTTTTGTAAAAAATTTACAGACATAAAAAACAGCCTTCCCCCGCAAACGAAGTTTGCAAGTGTGGGGAAGGGGGACCGCTTTAGCGGGGGATGAGGGGCTATCACCCCACCTATTATTTATGCTTTTTTACGGCTTTGAGCCTTTGCTCTTAACGACGTATCAAGAATACGCTTTCTCATTCTCAGATTCAGCGGAGTTACCTCCAGAAGCTCATCATCACTGATAAATTCAAGACATTCTTCAAGGCTTAACTGCTTTGGCGGTACAAGCCTCAAGGCGTCGTCGGAACCCGAAGCACGGGTGTTGGTCGCGTGCTTTTTCTTGCACACATTGACCGTGATATCCTCAAGTCTTGAGCTTTCACCGACTATCATGCCCTCATAGACCTTTACATTCGGACCTACAAACAGCGTGCCTCTTTCCTGCGCATTGTATAGGCCGTAGGTTATCGTTTCACCGTTTTCCCAGGCAATGAGCGTGCCTCTTGTCCTGTTCATTATTTCACCCTTGTACGGCTCGTACTTTTCCAGGATGCTGTTTACTATTCCCGTACCCTTTGTGGCTGTAAGAAGCTCGTTTCTGTAGCCTATAAGACCTCTTGACGGAATAAGAAATTCCAAACGTGTGTAATTTTGGGCGGTGGGCGACATATTCACCATTTCGCCCCTGCGGTTTATAACGGAATCCATTACAACGCCTGTATATTCGTCGGGAACGTCTACGGTAAGCCTCTCTATCGGCTCGCATTTTACTCCGTCGATGTTTTTAAGGATAACGACGGGGTTTGATACCTGAAATTCGTATCCCTCACGCCGCATATTCTCAATAAGCACCGACAAATGAAGTTCACCGCGTCCCGATACGGTAAATGCTTCCGTGGTATCGGTTTCCTCAACTCTCAACGCAACATTTGAATCAAGCTCGCGGAACAGCCTGTCCCTTAAATGCCTGGAGGTGACGAATTTGCCCTCTTTTCCGGCAAACGGACTGTCGTTTACCGAAAACGTCATTGACAGAACGGGCTCGTCTATTTTTACAAACGGCAGCGGCTCGGGCGTGTTTATATCGCAAAGCGTTTCGCCTATGTTTATATCCGAAATTCCCGATATGGCGACAACGTCGCCTGCCTTGACCTCGTCCTGTACGGATTTTGAAAGCCCGTCAAAGGTGTACAGCTTGGTTGCCTTGCCGTGCCCCGTCTTACCGTCATGGCGGCAAATGGATAAGGGCATATTTGTTTTTACGCTTCCGCGTTCTATCTTGCCTACGGCTATTCTGCCCGTATATTCGTCATAATCTATATTTGATACAAGCATCTGGAACGGGCCGTCATCGATACATTGCGGACAGGGTATCTGGTTTACTATCAGCTCAAATAAGTCCGTCAAGTCCTCCTTCGGGCGCTCCGGATTGTATTCGGCCGTTGCCCAGCCGTCACGCCCCGATGCATATATTACGGGAGCGCTGTCTATCTGCTCGTCCGTTGCGTCAAGGTCTATCAAAAGCTCCAGCACCTCGTTTACGACCTCATAAGGTCTTGCGTTCGGTCTGTCCACCTTGTTTACCACTATAATTATTTTAAGCCCCAATTTCAAGGCTTTTGTAAGCACAAAACGGGTTTGAGGCATACAGCCCTCGAATGCGTCGACCAAAAGCAACACTCCGTCGACCATTTCAAGACCGCGCTCGACCTCGCCGCCGAAATCCGCATGGCCGGGCGTGTCTATAATATTTATTTTTACGCCCTTGTATGTAAGTGAGGTATTCTTTGCAAGGATCGTTATGCCGCGCTCGCGTTCAAGGTCGTTTGAATCCATGACCCTCTCGTCGACCTGCTCATTTTCACGGAATATTCCGCTCTGCTGAAGCATTGCGTCGACCAAAGTCGTCTTTCCGTGATCGACGTGCGCGATAATCGCTATATTTCGTATATTTTCTCTGTCAGTCATAAATAACTCCTGTCATCATTGTTGTTGCTGTATATCCTCAAGGGATATCGTGCGTGTATGCTCCGTATGGCTCCATTCGGTCTGCTTCCGTTTAAGACACCCGATAAGCGCAATGGGCGCCCATGTGAAATTGTAGAGCATATATCCGAAATAAAACCACAGCATATTCAGTCTGAACTCCTTTCGCTCGTAGCAAACCACAAACGGGAGATAGAACAGCTGTACAAGCACTATCGTCTGCCATATCCATGCGGGGAAGAAGTGCAGCGCAAGATCGTCCGTCTGCATAAATCCCAGATTAAGCCCGAAGGTTTCCGCATACGCAAAGAACGTAATAACCGCAAGCGACATGATCCTTATAGGCTGTACAAGGTATGTAGCCGCATCGATGCAGGTCCATTTCCTCTCCTTAACGCCCTTTTTGAACAGCTTTTTAAAGTATCTCGACGCAACGTCCCAATGTCCCTGCATCCAACGTATGCGCTGATTCCATGACTGCTTCAGGGTGAGCGGCTTTTCGTCGTATATCTTTGCGTCGTAGGCAAATGCAACCTTTTCGTCGTTTAAGCAAAGCTTCATGGTAAATTCCATATCCTCCGTAAGACAGGTGGCGCCCCAACCGAGCTCCTTTAAGGTATCAAGGGCGATAATGAAGCCCGTACCCGAGAGCTGACAGCAAAGCCCAAGCTTGTAGCGGGGGAACTGGAATATCCTGTTCACGCTCCAGAAGCAGTAGGAATACGCCGCCGTTATCCATGAATCGTAAGGATTTTTGCTGTCCAAAAAGCCCTGAACGACCTTAAAACCCTGATTTGCACGGATATTCATATATTTAAGGAATTGGCTGTCCACAAGATTATCGGCGTCGAATATGGACACGTAATCATAGCCTTTGTCCATATCATAGAGCTTGTCAAACATCCATTCAAGCGCAAAGCCCTTGCCTCGCTGTTTATCGTTAAAACGTTCATAAACGATAGCTCCGGCGTCACGGGCGGCCTGTGCGGTGTTATCCGTACAGTTATCTGCTATAACGAATATATCGTAGCAGTCCCCGGGATAATCAAGCTGCTTAAGGGAGCTTACCATATTGGCAATGACCTGTTCCTCGTTATGCGCCGCAACCAAAAGTGCGAATTTATGGTTTTTGTCTTTTATTTTCTTGTTTCTGTCGCGTATGGGCAGAAAACCTATGAAGCCTATAGTGAAATAATATAAACCTATGGAAAGCGCAAATACCTGTATTATAATGCTGAGCGCAGATAAAAGCATATGCCCGATTTCCATACATATCCCTCCCGAAAAATCAATACTCCACGCACCATTGTACTATTTTTCGGTATAAAAAGCAATAACTTTTCAGTGTAAAAGCAGCAGCTAAAACAAAAACTGTCATTATTGATAAAAAAACGGAATAAGCAGGGAAAAAATTGCATATTTTTAGTAACCGGCAAGGGTACAAAACCGATCCAAAAGTGAATAGTTTGTAAACAAATAAAAAAATGCTTTAAATCCTGAGATATTTGTGTTACAATGTATGCGCCGGTTTTAATCGGGCAAATGAAAAGGATAATTATACTTAACATATACAAAAGGGGATATAATATGAATTTGTGTTCAAAATGCAATAAAAATCCTGCGGTTTTGTTCATTACGAAAATGGAGGGAAATAAAACCACAAACGAGGGGCTGTGTCTTACGTGCGCCAAGGCTTTGGGCATTGCTCCGATAAATCAGATGATCGCGAATTTCGGCGTGAACGACGACGAGCTTGACAATCTCAATGAGCAGATGTCCGAGTTTATGGATAATATGGGAACAATGGATAATATGGGTTCGATGGAGGAGCTTATGGAGCAGTTTTCGTCGGGGAATAACGACGAGGGCGGCGCCGCAACAGCACCTTTGCATAATATGTTCCAAAACCTGTTTGGAGGCGCGGGGCAGAACGATCAGCAGAATAATGCGCAGAATAATACCAATGCAAGGACTCAGGACAAGAGGCAGAAGAAAAACAAAAAGAGCTTGCTTGATACCTACGGAACGAATCTTACCGCAAAGGCGGCTTTGGGTAAGGTAGACAGGGTAGTAAACAGAAACGATGAGATAGACAGAGTCATTCAGATACTTAACCGCCGCACAAAGAACAATCCGGTCATATTGGGCGAGCCGGGCGTCGGCAAAACAGCTGTGGCGGAGGGACTGGCATGCAGAATATTTGAAAGGCGGGTGCCGCCAAAGCTTTTTGACACTCAGATATACCTTCTTGATTTTGCGGCGCTGGTTGCAGGCACGCAGTTTCGTGGACAGTTTGAGGCAAGGCTTACAAATCTCTTGAAGGAAGCAAGCGATGAAGGGAATGTGATACTTGTAATAGACGAGATCCATAACATTGTCGCGGCGGGCGACGCAGAGGGCGCAATGAGTGCGGCGAACATATTAAAGCCGGCGCTTGCAAGAGGCGAGATACAGATAATCGGCGCTACTACCTTAAACGAGTACAGAAAGCATATAGAAAAGGACAGCGCTTTGGAGCGCAGATTCCAGCCTGTAATAATAGACGAGCCGTCGGTTGAGGAGAGTATAGCAATATTAAAGGGTATAAAGGACTATTACGAGGACTACCATAAGGTAAAAATTCCCGACGCCGTTATAGAGGACAGCGTAAGATTTTCCGAGCGCTATATAACGGACAGATTTTTGCCCGATAAGGCTATAGACGTGATCGACGAGGCGGGTTCAAGGGTGAACCTTAAAAATGAAGCTATATATAAGAGTGCGGTGCTTGAAAAGAAAATAGCGGATACGGTTGCAGGGATCGAGCAGGCCGAGAGCTCGGGCGATTTTGAAAGAGTGGCAAACTTAAAAACAGATAAGTATAAATACGAGGCGGAGCTTCAAACCCTTAAAGCGGTTGCAAAAGAGGCGGAGATAACCTTTGATGATGTTGCCGCTGTTATTGAGGGCTGGACGAAGATACCTGTACACAGGATCACCGAGAGCGAGGCGCAGAAGCTTCTTGACCTTGAGAACAGAATACATCAAAGGGTGATAGGGCAGGATGAAGCCGTAAATGCCGTAGCGCGCGCAATAAGGCGGGGCAGGGCGGACATCACAACAAAAAAACGCCCCGTTTCGTTCATATTCGCAGGGCCCACGGGAGTCGGCAAAACGGAGCTTGTAAAAACCATTGCAAGCGTGCTGTTTGACAGTGAGGAGGCACTCATACGCATTGATATGTCCGAGTATATGGAGAAGCACTCCGTTTCCAAGCTTATCGGCTCACCGCCGGGGTATGTGGGCTATGACGATGCCGGACAGCTTACCGAAAAGGTTCGCCGTAAGCCGTATTCGGTCATATTGCTTGACGAGATAGAAAAGGCGCACCCCGAGGTATTCAATCTGTTTTTGCAGATCTTAGACGACGGCAGAGTTGCGGACAGTCACGGCAAGATAATCAATTTTGAGAATACGGTGATCATTATGACTACAAACGCAGGCTCGGAATTCAAGGCGTCTGCGCCGGGATTCAATTCCTCGTATGAGGTGAAAATGTCCGATAACGTCGACAAGAGCTTAAAGCAGTTTTTCAAGCCCGAATTTTTAAACAGGATAGACGATATCGTGACCTTCAAGCCGTTGACGCGGGAGGAGCTGGGACAGATAATAGACCTTATGATGAAGGATGTTATCCAAAGACTCAATGAGCGTGGAATGACCGTTTCCGTAACACAGGCGGCAAAGGACGTGATTTTGGAAAAGGGCTATGATCCCAAATACGGAGCAAGGCCTTTAAAGCGTGCCATACAAACGCTTGTTGAGGACAAGCTTGCAAAGCTCTCACTCAGCGGCGGATTACGTCAGGGCGCATCGATAACAATAGACGGTGCGGATAAGGAAATAACCGTTACGGCTGTGAACGGATAAATTGCGCTTTACACAATTTATCGCATTAAAACAGGACTGTTACATTTTGCTGCAACAGTCCTGTTTTTGTATCAGTCTTCAATAATACGCATCGTCTTAATAACGCAGTTACAGATCGGTCTGTCCTGATCGTCCGTAGGTATCTGAGCGATCTCATCGACCGCATCCATACCCTCGATAACTCTGCCGAAAGCGGCATACTGACCGTCAAGGTGCGGTGCGTCATCATGCATGATAAAGAACTGGCTTGACGCGCTGTTGGGGAACATCGTTCTCGCCATTGACATAACGCCGCGCTCATGCTTTAAATTGTTGGTAAATCCGTTTGAGGTAAATTCACCGGTTATGGAGGGCGCATCCTTGTGATTACCCTCGGCGTCGTAGCCGCCGCCCTGTATCATAAATCCAGGGATAACTCTGTGGAAGATCAGTCCGTCAAAGAAATTATCCTCAATAAGTCCTATGAAATTATCAACCGTTTTCGGGGCAATCTCCGGATACAGCTGCGCTGTCATAATCTTGCCGTTTTCCATTTCTATCTGAATTTTCATAGCTTTTCATTCCTTTCCATTTACCAAACGGCTTGAATGTAAGCCGCAGGCAAATAATTCAGCTTATGGGTGATGTTTTGCTGTTTGAGAATATATCCTCAAACTTTTTCATATCTTCGTCCGAAATGTCATTGCCGTTGTCTTCCTTATCGTCATCGTCTGCGTCTATTGTAAAAATATCTTCATCGTCCTTTGACTTTTTGCTCTTTGTTTTGGGAACCTCCGAATCCGACGCCGATACCGTTATCGAGCGTATAATGATGGGGGAAACGGGTACGTCTTCAAGACCTACGCTTGCAACGCTGCCTGTCCTTTCCATTGCGATATCGTCGATCACAGCAAGGCTCGCATCGTCTTTTACCTTACCGAACGCCGCATAATCGCCGTCAAGTGCGGGCGTGTCCTCAAGCATAATGAAGAACTGACTTGTAGCACTGTCGGGATCGTTTGATACTCTTGCCATTGAAATGACGCCTCTGTCGTGGGACAGCTCGTTTATAAATCCGTTTGAGGTAAATTCACCCACTATGGTATCTGTCTTTAATGCGTTTAAGTCCTCGTCGTAGCCGCCGCCCTGTATTACAAAGCCCGGTATGACTCTGTGGAAGATAGTGCCGTCGTAAAAGCCCTCGTTTGCAAGCGAAATGAAATTCTCCACCGTATCGGGCGCAAGGTCGGGATAAAGCTCCAGATTTATCTCATCGCCGTTATCAAGGGTGATGGTGGCATCGACCGTGTTTTGCACAAGCCTTTTCAATTCCTCGCTCATTGGCTTTTTTGTAGGCTCAGGCGTTACTGTGGGCTTGCCTGCGTTATCGCAGGCGCAGAGCATTGTAAGAGCCGTAAGAACAAGAGCCAAGCTTATCAAAATCCTTTTCATTACTCATTATCTCCTTCCGTTTCGGTGTCGGGATCATCGGCAGCGGGAGCCTCTTCGCTTTCCTCCTCGTACCTGTCCGCCTTTGCGATGCTTACAACCTTTACACCCTCGTCAAGACGCATAAGGCGTACACCCTGCGTGTGACGTGAATAGGTGCTTATGGAATCTGCGTGCATACGGATGATTATACCCTCCGAGGTGACAAGTAAAATATCGTCGTTCTCGGAAATCGTCTTGATTGCCGCAAGCTTTCCCGTTTTTTCGGTGATCTTATAGGTGTTTATACCCGTACCGCCTCTGGACTGTACTCTGTATTCGTCAAGCTCCGTCTTTTTGCCGTAGCCGTTTTCCGTTACGCACAGAAGCGTTGTATCGGGTAACAGAATAGATGCGCCTATAACGTAATCGTTCTGCTTTAACCGTATTGCCTTAACGCCCCTTGTCGTCCTGCCGGTAGGTCTTACGTCGCTTACCTTGAATCTGACGGACATGGCGTTATGCGTTGCGACTATCATTTCAATATCCGTATTTGTAAATTTCACTGTTATAAGCTCGTCGTTATCGTCAAGCTCTATGGCGCGCAGACCGCCTGCGCGGATCCTTGAAGACGCCATAAGATCGGTTTTCTTTATAATACCGTTCCTTGTGACAAATGTGAGGAACCAATCCTCGCCAAATTCCGAAACGGAGATCATAGCCGAGATCTTTTCGCCCGCTTCAAGCGGCAGCATATTTACAATAGGCGTTCCCTTTGCCTGCCTGCTCGCTTCGGGTATCCTGTAGCCCTTTAAGGAATATACGATACCCCTGTTTGTAAAGAACAGTATATGATCGTGGGTCGAAGCGGTAAGGATATGCTCAACAAAATCCTCCTCGCGCGTCGTTATACCCGTAACGCCTCTGCCGCCTCTGTTTTGCGATTTATAGGTATCGACCGGCAGACGCTTTACATAGCCTCTGTTTGTAAGTGTAACGACGATATCCTCCTGCTCAATAAGTGATTCATCGTCAAGATCGTCAAAGAACGGCTCTATTTCGGTACGGCGCTCATCACCGTATTTTGCCCGTATTTCAAGCAGATCGTTTTTGATTATCTCAAGCACCTTTGACTCGTGTGCAAGTACATCCTCGTAGCCGGCTATCTTTGCCGTTACATCGTCATACTCGTTTTCTATCTTCTCACGCTCCATACCCGACAAACGTCCTAGCTGCATCTGTACTATGGCGGTAGCCTGGATATCGTCTATCCCGAAACGCTCGCAAAGTTTTGCCTTTGAATCCGGTATACTCTCCGATTTGCGTATGATGCTTATTACCTCGTCTATGTTGTCGATAACGGTCTTATAGCCCTCTAAAATATGCGCTCTTTCACGTGCCTTGTTAAGCTCGTAGGTCGTGCGGCGTGTTATTACGTCCTCCTGATGTGAAATGTAATAGTCGACCATCTCACGGAGATTTAAAATTTTTGGCGTCTTGTCCACAAGCGCAAGCAGTATAACGCCGAAGGTCTCCTGCATTTGCGTAAGGCTGTAGAGGTTGTTTAACACTATCTGCGGATTTGCGTCCTTCTTAAGATTGATAAAGAAATGTATATCTGCCGTTGATTCGTCACGGGTGGACGATATGCCGTCGATCTTACCGTCACGGACAAGCTCGTTTATGTGCCTCTCAAGCTTCAATTTGTTGACCTGATACGGAAGCTCCGTAACGTGTATGCGGTATCTTCCGTCCTTTGTTTCCTCTATCTCCGCCTTCGCGCGCATTATGATTCTGCCGCGTCCGGTGTTATAGGCTGAACGTATCCCGCTCATGCCCATGATCACTCCGCCGGTCGGGAAGTCAGGACCCTTGATGTAGTTTATAAGCTCATCTATGGTTATCATGGGATCGTCTATGGTAGCAATGATCCCGTCGATTACCTCGGAGAGGTTGTGGGGCGGGATATTCGTTGCCATACCTACCGCAATTCCCGATGAGCCGTTTACCAAGAGATTCGGAAATCTTGACGGCAAAACGTCCGGCTCCTTTAATTTATCGTCATAGTTTGGCACAAATTCAACGGTGTCCTTTTCTATATCCGATAACATGATTGCGGCGATCTTCGACATTTTCGCCTCGGTATATCTGTAAGCCGCAGGCGGATCGCCGTCTATCGAACCGAAATTACCCTTCGGCTGTACAAGCGGATAACGGAGTGAAAAGCTCTGTCCCAAACGTACCATTGCATCGTAAACGGAAGCGTCGCCGTGGGGGTGGTACTTCGCCAGCACATCACCGACCGTAGCCGCCGATTTTCTGAAATCGTTTTCGTAAAGAAGGTTTGATTCGTACATATCGTATAAAATACGCCTGTGAACAGGCTTTAAGCCGTCCCTCACGTCGGGCAGGGCGCGGCTGACG
>CACZPW010000107.1 GCA_902783115.1 uncultured Ruminococcus sp.
GAGCTTTTTCGCCCTGCGATATTCTTTCTTCGATCTGCCGCTTTGTTATTTCGGATATTTCATCATCGTCTTCATAGTTATATACGCCTGCTATATACTGTGCGGCACGCAGCCCTCCGCACTGTCCCGAATTCAGCGCGCTGCCGCCCGGTCTGTATACGCCGTGTGAGCCGCAGCACTCGCCCACCGGGAACAGATGCGCCAAATTACTCTCCCACCTGTTATCGGCACTCAGACCGCCGTTATTATGCTGCGCACAAACTGCTATTTCAAGCATCTCTTTTTCTATGTCGATGTTGTGCCTCCGATACAGCTCAACAGCCGGCATATTCATATGCTTGAGCCTTTCTATGGGTGTTCCGAACAGTGCGTCCGAATTTTTAAGGTATTCATAGCACACGGTGCCGACATTTGAAAAATCACGTTTGAGCGCAGACGGATTTTTCCTAAAATCAAGCCATACCCGTCTGCCTTTTACGCTTATTTCGTTATAGACCAAAACATCAATGAGCGATGAGCCCATATTTTCTATTTTCCTCGGATCAAACGGCCACTGATAGCCCTTGAGGAATATGGCATTTAACATTGCTTCACTGCCGGCAAAATATTCGTCCAGAAATTCTTTTGCATCGTTTCCGTCCTTATCGGTGGAAATATACGCAGGCAATACCTGCTGATACGTTCCCGACAAATTCCAACGGAATTTTGTTGACGCTATACCGTACTGCCATTCTGTGAGATTTTTGCCCATTACCCCCGCTTCAAGAGCCCAGCCGTGTGCGCCCCTATGACCTATAGGATATACGCTGTTTGAATATATGCCGGCAGGTCCGCCCGTCGCATATATGATATTAGTTGCCAAAAACAGTATATATCTCTTATCGGCATCATCTGCGTCACTCTTGTTAATGCACAGCACGCCTACGGCCTTTTCACCGTCTGTAAGTACCCTTATTACCATGCACCCGTCAAAAATCTCTATACCCTTCTCTTTGACACGGGCTTCTAATTTCTCGGTCATCACCTTTGATGTGAGCGGGCCTGCAGAAGTAGCTCTCTGTCTGGGATCATGGTCTGTTTTATATCCCACATATTCGCCGTATTTGTTACACGGAAACGGCACTCCCGCCTCAACAAGGCGGTAGAAGCTCTGCACCGACAGTGCCGCCTCGCAAAGCGCAATATCACCGTCCATCGCACCGCCTTCAAAGAGGTTTTGCGCCATTGACATTACGGAATCGTTTCCGTCGCCGGATAGCGTGAGCTTATAATACGTCTGCTTATCTGAGCCTGCATTCCGGCTCGTACCCATGTTTATTCCCTCCGTAACGACGGCAATTTTTTTCTGACCTAAAGAATAAAGCCTGTCCGCAGCCCCAAATGCCGCGGCACCGCTGCCGATAATTACGGTATTGAGCCTTACGGCTTGTACTTTTAATCCGTTTACTGTTAAATGATCCGTTTTCATACAGCCTCCATTATAATCTTTGGATATGGAATCCCCCGTCAACATCTATTGACTGACCTACAACATACGGCATTGCGCCCGAACAAAGTGAATATGCAACGCTTGCGATATCCTCAGGCTCGCCCCAGCGCCTGAGAGGCAAAATCCCGCCGCCGATAAGGTTGTCGTATTTTTCCTTTACGGTACTTGTCATTCCCGTCCTTATTATGCCGGGACGTATCTCATTCACCATAATACCCTCATTTGCAAGTCTGTCCGCAAAAAGCTTTGTTATCATGGATACTCCGGCTTTGGAAATACAGTATTCTCCACGGTTTGTTGAGCTTGTGTATGCAGACATTGAGGATATGTTCACGATATAACCGCATATTTCGTTATTCTGCCGCTGAGAAAGCATCCGCTTTGCCGCAAGCTGCGTCAAGAACAGAGTGCCTTTTGTATTTATCCCCATCACAAAATCATAGCTTTCCTCCGTCATTTCCAGAATGTCCGCCCGTACCTTCGGCGCAACCCCCGCAACATTTATGAGTGCGTCAAGGCTTCCGAAGCGGGCTGCCGTTTCCTCTACAAGCCGTTCCCTGTCCTCACTCTTTGAAAGATCACCCTTTATATAAACAAAATTTTCAAATTTTTCCTTTGGATCATCCGCCACGTCCATTCCTGCAACATTCCAGCCGTTATCCAAAAATTTCTTTGCCGTCGCAAAGCCTATGCCTCCGTTACAGCCCGTTACGATCGCCGTTTTCATTTTCATTTACCGTTCCTTTCTTAAATTTTATAAGCTTTCCTTAACCTTTACACCCGCAGCGGGCGGCTTACCATCTCTGCCCTGTTTGTAAATAGGCATATACACCTCGCCATCACGCACCGGACAGCCTGTTACCATACCGTCACGCATCATCACGGTACACCTGCTGCATGCGGCACAGCATTTGTTACGCTCCATACGCCCGTTATTTATAATATCGTTTGCAAAATCCGGGTACGCAAATGACTGTCTGCCAAAGCCCGCCATATCGAACCAGCCGTCCCTTATACAGCCTGCGGCAATATTCGCACCGTATTCCCTCAGCCACGAAAAGCCCGTTGCAACGATTTTAAGCTCCGGCACCGCCGCCTTTATTTCGCGCGCCGCGTCCAAAAGCTTGTATACATAGTTTAGCTGGTGTATGGGCGGTCTGTACGGTCCCACATCGTAAGGTCTGTTTACATGGGGATTGTAGTACGGGTTTCCGCCCGTTACATTTATCATTTTTACGCCGAGGTCGCTCAGCTTTTTTGCAATCAGCTTTGTTTCGCCAAGATCCGGCTTTCTGAATTCATCCCTGTCAACCCCAAATCCGTCGGGATACGGTATCTCGTCATACGCACCGAGCCTTACGACAATATCAATATCAACCTCTTCTTTTATACGCCTGATTATGTCAAAAAGCAGTCTTGTTCTGTTTTCAAAGCTTCCGCCGTATCTACCCATACGGTTATACGCGGACAAAAATTCACTTAAAAGGTATCTGTGACAGCATTTTACATCTACAGCATCAAAATCCGCTTCCTTTGCCAATGCAGCCGCCTCAACGTATTTTTCCTCCAGTTCCTTTATTTCCGCATCTGTAATTGTGTGTACATTCCCGGGCAGAAATCTGTCCAGATGTACGTTATTATATGCGATAACCGCAGGCAAGCCTCCGCCCGGCTTCGCATAGCGTCCGGAATGTGTAAGCTGCAGGGCAAGATAAATATTCCCTTTTGCACTCGCCCTTATATGCTCCGTAAGCTTTTTAAATTCTGCGGCATTGCCCTTATTTATATGCATCTGTCTTGGATTTGCGCGTCCTTCTTTACATACGGCACACGCCTCCATCCAGAGCATCCCGCTTCCGCCCTTTGCAAAACGCTCGTACCGTCTGTATACAAGCTCTGTCGGCGAGCCGTCATCATTACTGTCACAGCCCTCCATAGGCAATACAACAAGCGAATTTTTTAATGCTTTTCCATTTATTATATGCTCAGTCTTTAAAATACCCGTGTCATTTTCAAACGGTATTGTGAGTTTCAGCTCTTCGCATTTTTCAAGCAGTTCCTTTCCGCATTTAAAATTAAAAACCTCAAACTCGTTTGCCATTATGTCAGCTCCCTTCACTTTTATAATCGGCATATTTACTTTTGTATATTTTTGTGTTATTGTATAGTTATACCAAAATTGCGGAGGTGAGCTTTATGGGCGAATATACGGATAACGGTCTGCGTATTTTTTACAATACGGACGATTCGTTTCACTACAATATGAGTACCGCACATTTCCATGACGAATATGAAATATATTACCTCACAAAAGGCTCGCGCCATATATACATAAACGATAAGATATACCCCATAAACAGCGGTTCGCTTGCTCTCATTGACGGTGAAAATATGCACCGAGCCTTCTCCCCCAACAACGGTTCCTATGCCCGCTTTATTTTGTGTGTAAAAAAGCAGCTTCTCCAAAATCAGGCTCCGTCTTTGGTTAAGCCGTTTAAGAACGGAACTGTATTTTCGCTTAACACACAACAGCAAACCCGCTTAAACAGGCTCATGAATATGATAATAAGCGATATAGAAAGCGATATGCCCATGCGCCGCGAATCTATCCGTGCCGTAGCTTCAAAGCTCGTTATAGATGTTACCCGCTTTTCAGAGGAACAGTCCGCAACCATAAACGACTGTAACGATACGGTTATAAAAGTGATAGATTTTATAAACTCCAACTACTATCAGAAGCTAAGTCTGGAATACATCGCTTCAAGCTGCTATATAAGCGTCAGTCACCTCACACGGCTCTTTAAAGCCGGCACCGGCTATACAGTAATATCGTATATAAATAATCTGCGTGTCAAAAAAGCGTCCGAAATGCTTAAAAACACCAAGCTGTCAATATCCGAGATAGCCGAGGCCTCGGGCTTTGAAAGCCTGTCTTATTTTGTCAAGATGTTTTCAAAATACTTCGGTATGTCACCTCTCAAATACAGAAATATAAATTGATATCTTATACTGTAATTCTATCACTTGATTTTTATATTTTCTATAAAAATACGCTTTTTTTCTAAGTTTTTATAAATATCTGCTCATTTTTGGTGTTTCGATTTACAGGGACGGCACCTGCATGTGACGCATAGATCTTGGCAGAAATACCCGTACCGGCGCACACTATACTAAGTTCCCCGCTTATGACTTTGATCCGGCGGCAAAACGGAAATGATTTTAAAAACCGCTGACGGCACCATTTGCGGTCAGGGCGCGCACAGCGTTTCGGCCTCAGATATTGATAATGACGGTTTGGACGAAATCATATTCGGCTCTGCGGTTCTTGACAAGACCGTATGATATGAAAAATATTACTATGGAACAAATCGGAATATAAACGCAAAAGCGTTTAATGCCATAAAAACAAACAATCGGGCAGGAGGGAATTTCTCCCTCCTGCCCGATTGTTTATAGATGCCTTAATTCAGCAAAGATTTCAGGTACTTGCCGGTATACGATCCCTTTGTCTTTGCGACCTCCTCGGGTGTGCCCTTTGCGATGACTCTTCCGCCGCCGTCGCCGCCCTCGGGGCCCAAATCAATAATGTAATCTGCGGTTTTTATAACGTCCAGATTATGTTCTATCACAACAACGGTATTGCCCGCTTCTACAAGCTGATTCAAAACGTCCGTAAGCTTATGCACGTCTGCGCTGTGAAGCCCGGTCGTCGGCTCGTCAAGGATATATATGGTTCTGCCTGTGGCACGCTTTGAAAGCTCCGTAGCAAGCTTGACTCTCTGAGCCTCACCGCCGGATAAGGTCGTAGAGGACTGACCGAGCTTTACGTACCCAAGCCCCACCTGCTGCAGAGTTTCAAGCTTTTTATTTATTTTGGGGAAGTTTTTGAAAAATTCCAGTGCCTCGTCAACCGTCATTTCAAGAACGTCATAGATATTTTTACCCTTGTACCTTACCTCCAGCGTTTCACGGTTATATCTGTGTCCCTTGCAGACCTCACACGGCACATACACATCGGAAAGGAAATGCATTTCGATTTTCTTTATACCGTCGCCCGTACACGCCTCGCATCTTCCGCCCTTAACATTGAAGCTGAACCGGTTTGCCTTATACCCTCGCATTTTCGACTCGTTTGTGTTCGCAAAAACAGAACGTATATCGGTAAATACGTTTGTATAAGTCGCAGGATTCGATCTCGGCGTTCTGCCGATCGGCGACTGGTCGATGCTGATTATCTTATCAAGCTTTTGAGTACCCGTTATTTCTTTATGCTCACCCGCTTTTGTCTGCGCGCGGTTTAAAGTATTTGCAAGGCTTTTATAAAGTATCTCGTTTACCAACGATGATTTCCCCGATCCCGAAACACCCGTTACGCAGGTCATTACGCCTATCGGGAATTTTACGTTTATGTTTTTCAGATTATTTTCCTTTGCGCCCTTTACCTCAAGCCAATCAAGCGGTTCACGCCTTGTTTTGGGGACTTCGATCTTAAGCTCGCCGCTTAAATATTTACCCGTGAGCGATTCCTTTGAATTTATCAGATCCTCGACCGTTCCCTCGCCTACCACACGTCCGCCGTTTATTCCCGCGCCCGGTCCTATATCAACGATATGATCCGCCGCATACATGGTATCGATATCATGCTCTACCACAAGAACTGTATTGTCAAGGTCTCTTAAATGCTTCAGCGTTTTTATAAGTCTGTCGTTATCCCTTTGATGAAGCCCGATACTCGGCTCGTCAAGAATATAGAGAACCCCCATAAGTCCCGAGCCTATCTGCGTTGCAAGCCGTATTCTCTGCGCCTCGCCGCCCGACAGCGTACCCGATGACCGTGAAAGCGTAAGATATTCAAGCCCCACGTCAAGCAGGAATTGAAGCCTTGCCTTTATCTCCTTTAGTACCTGACTTGCGATTTTAAGCTGAACCTCGTTTAATTCTATGCCCTCTAAAAACTCCATTTCTTCACGGATCGGCATACAGGTAAATTCGTAAATGTTCTTGCCGCCCACCGTAACGCCCAAAACATCGGGATTAAGTCTTGCGCCGTGACATTTTGGGCATTTTACCGGACGTATATATCTGTCCAGATCGTATCTTGCATACTCCGACGTAGGGTGCGAATACCTGCGTTCAAGATTGCCTATAACTCCCTCAAATGGAGTGTTTATCAGCCTGTTTCCAAACGATTTGGGCATTTTCACCTTTATCGGCATACTGCCCGTACCGTACAGGACTGCCTCCTTTGTTTCTTCTCTCAGATCGCACCAGGGAGTGTTGATATCCTCCTCAAAATGCTCCAGCACGCCCTTAAAATACGCATTTGCAAAGCTGTCCGGCTCTTCGACGCTGTTCCAGCCGCTTGCCCTCAAAGCCCCGTCAAGCAGTCCCAGCCTTTCGTCATGGATAATAAGCTCGGGATCGAATTTCTGTAAAGCGCCCAAACCGTCGCAGTTATCGCACGCGCCGTAGGGATTATTGAACGAGAACATTCTCGGTGCAAGCTCGGGTATGCTTATCCCGCAGTCGGGACAGGCATAGCTTTGCGAAAAATTCATTATGCTGCCGCCTATTACGTCTATCATTACCACATCACCCGTTAAGGCTATGGCGGTTTCTACCGAATCGGTAAGCCTTTTTGTTATACCGTCACGGATAATGAGCCTGTCGACTATGATCTCAATGTTATGCTTAAAGGTCTTTTTAAGCGTTATTTCTTCCGTCAGATCGTACTGCTCACCGTCAACTCTGACTCTTGCAAAACCGCTTTTTTTTGCGTCCTCAAACACCTTCTGATGCTCGCCCTTTTTACCGCTTACAACGGGCGCAAGCACCTGTATTTTGGTATTTTCGGGAAGCTTTAAAACCTTGTCGACTATCTGATCAACGGTCTGCTTTGAAATTTCCCTGCCGCATTTTGGACAGTGCGGAATACCTATTCTTGCATACATAAGCCGCAAATAATCATAAATCTCCGTCACCGTTCCGACCGTGGATCGCGGATTTTTTGACGTTGTTTTCTGGTCAATGCTTATTGCGGGCGACAATCCCTCTATATAGTCAACATCGGGCTTTTCCATAAGCCCCAAAAACTGTCTTGCATACGATGACAGCGATTCCATATACCGTCTTTGTCCTTCCGCATATATGGTATCAAACGCAAGGGAGGATTTACCCGATCCCGAAAGACCTGTCAAAACCACAAGCTTGTCCCTGGGTATATCAATGGATATATTTTTAAGGTTATGCTCCCTTGCGCCCTTTATTTTTATATATTTAGCCATTTATATTTTTCCTCTTTCCAAGCCGCATTACTGAAGGTACGGAGTTTTAAACTCCTTATATCTTGACAGCATTTCCTCCCTGCGGTAAATCATTCTGTTAAGATCCTCAACCATCGACATAACGAAAATCGACCTCACAAGCTCACTTTCGGAATATACGATGCTTGCATTATTCAAAATATCAAGTCTTTCGCTTTCCGAAAATTCACGGATATCGAAAATTTCTGCCGCAAGCCCCGTTTCACCGTATATCGAGCTTGCCGTTTCCAAAACCGTAGCGTCGTCCAGATCCCTGTCAAAAAAGCCTATGAGGCAAACGACATTCTCCGCTTCCATCATAAACAGAACGGGGGTAAGTATCTTATCGTTAAAAATTTTTACTATTGTTTCTTCCGTTTTAGTATTCATTATCTTCCCATCTCTTTTTCAAGCTGTCTTATCCTGTCACGAAGCATGGCTGCCTCCTCAAATTCAAGCTTTTCGGCGGCGGTGTACATTCTCGCGCTAAGCTCCTTGATCTCCTTTTCATAATCTGCATAAGTCCGTAACGTAACGGATTTTTTATTACCCTCGACCGTCTTTACCGGATCGAGTATCTCACGAATATCCTTCTTTACGGTCGTAGGCGTTATGCCATGCTCCTCATTGTACTTATGCTGTATCTCCCTGCGCCGCTTCGTTTCGTCAATAGCCACACGCATTGACCTTGTAACGGTATCGGCATACATTATAACCTGTCCCTCGCTGTTTCGAGCGGCTCTGCCTATCGTCTGTATAAGCGAGGTTTCGCCACGCAAAAAGCCCTCCTTATCGGCGTCAAGTATCGCAACTAAAGATACCTCGGGAATGTCAAGTCCTTCTCTTAAAAGGTTTATGCCGACAAGCACGTCAAACTCGCCGAGTCTCAGATCCTTTATTATCTCCGTTCTCTCTATGGTCGAAATATCCGAATGCATGTACCTTACACGGATCCCTATTCCGTCAAGGTACTCCGTAAGATCCTCCGCCATTTTCTTTGTAAGCGTTGTAACAAGCGTTCTTGCGCCTTTTTCGGTACGCTTGTTTATTTCGGCTATAAGATCGTCTATCTGATGCTCCGTCGGACGGACAAATATTTCCGGATCCAAAAGCCCCGTAGGACGGATAAGCTGCTGTGCGATCACGGTCGAGTGCTCACGCTCATAATCGCCCGGCGTTGCGGAGGTGAATATCACCTGATTCAATCTCTGCTCGAATTCCTCGAATTTAAGCGGTCTGTTATCCCTTGCGGACGGAAGCCTGAACCCGTATTTTATAAGCGTGTCCTTTCTCGCCCTGTCTCCGTTGTACATACCCCTGACCTGGGGAATGGTGGCGTGGGATTCGTCAATTATCATTAAATAATCGTCCGGCATATAGTCAAGCAGCGCATAGGGCGCGCTTCCCTCAGCACGCCCCGATATGTGCCTTGAATAATTTTCAATACCCTGGCAAAAGCCTATTTCTTCAAGCATTTCAAGGTCGTATCTCGTCCGCTGTTCTATCCTCTGCGCTTCGATAAGCATATCCCGTTCCTTAAAATACCTGACCTGCTCCTCCATTTCGGCGTATATTGCGCCTATGGCAAGCTTCATCTTCTCGCCCGTTGTTACATAGTGCGATGCAGGCATTATGACCGTATGCTGCATCGTACCCATGATCTCACCCGTGACGACGTTGATTTGAGATATTCTCTCTATCTCGTCGCCGAAAAATTCAACACGGATACAGTTTTCGCCGTTGTTGGACGGGAATATCTCAACAACGTCGCCGCGCACCCTGAACTTGTTTCGCACAAAATTTATATCGTTGCGCTCATACTGCATTTTGGTAAGCTTCATAAGAATCTCGTCCCTGTCCTTTACCATGCCTACCCTAAGCGACAGCATAAGCTCCTTATAGTCCTCCGGATCGCCCAGTCCGTATATACACGATACGCTCGCAACTATCAGCGTATCCCTTCTTTCAAACAGTGCAAATGTCGCACTGTGCCTTAATTTATCTATATTCTCGTTTGTCATTGAGTTTTTTTCTATATAGGTGTCTGTTGACGGTATATACGCCTCGGGCTGATAATAATCATAATACGACACGAAAAATTCAACACAGTTGTTCGGAAAGAATTCCTTGAACTCCGAACAAAGCTGTGCCGCAAGAGTTTTATTATGTGCCAGAACGATCGTGGGCTTATTCACCCTCGCAATGATATTCGCCATCGTAAAGGTCTTTCCCGAACCCGTAACGCCTAAAAGCGTCTGGAATTTCTCGCCGTTTAGAACACCCTGTGAAAGAGTTTCTATTGCCGCCGCCTGATCGCCCTTCGGCATAAATTCAGAAACCAATTCAAATTTATCCATAACTCAAATGCCTCTAAACATATACGAAAGTTTATTTTATTGATTTTACAAATATATGCACTCTGCGTACATTTACCGATGTATATTTTTCAATATTTGCCTTAATGGCGTTTTGCGCCATACGGCAGGCATTTTCTATATTATACCCGAATTTTACGCCCACAGTCATATCGATATGCACTCCGTGACCGGTTTTTCGCACATTCATATTCATAACCCTGTATATCGCCTCGGATTTTAATGCCTCATGCTCCGCCATCTGCATCAAAACCGTGTCCGATATTGCGTAATCGCCGAGATATGAAAACGTAGGTCTTACTATCGACCTATCCGCCACACCCGCATCTGTTTCCCTGTCAAGATTTCGCTGAAAGCTCCGCAAAGGATGCAGAAAATAGCCCGAAAAATTCTTTTTTATCTCAAAGGTCGGGACCGGGATAACGTGCTTGCCCTCCTCTGTTCGCATACGGTGCGCAAGCTCCATTTCGTTTTCGGAGGCAACCTCCTCTATATGGATTATCCGCTCTATCTCGCCCACCTCAAGCGCCTTTGCTATCTTTTTTACCATACTGTCCGATGTGCCGAGTATCATAAGACAGTTTATTTTTCCGCTTTTCAAATAATCCTTTATATCGCGGGAATGCTCGCTGCTCATAAACAGCGCATGCTTTACGGAGGCGATCCTTGTCGGCTCGCGCTTTGCCGACGTTCCCGCAATAACCTTGCCGTGAGATATCAAAAGTCCGTCGTCGATGATCCCGTCGGCTCCGTTTTCTCTCGCGACGCTTATACTTCTGTAGCTCTTACCGCTTCCGCTCGGTCCTACAAATGCAATAACTTTCATAATTTTCTACCTCGTTTTAAGCTTGTAAGAAAGCGTCATCAACGGGTCTGACAGATGCACGTTTTCAACCGATATATCGTCGGGAAGATCAAGCTCCGAATACGAAAAGTTGAGTATAGCCTTGACTCCGCAATCGACAAGCCTGTAAGCAACATTATGTACCTCCCTGTTCGGTACCGTAAGCACACCTATATCGACCTTGTTTGCGGAAAGGAATTCCTCAAGCTCCGATATATTCCGTACCCGTATATTGTTTATTTCCGTTCCGATAACTGCGTCCGAATTATCAAATATCGCAACCAGCTTAAAGCCACGCTTCTCAAAGC
>CACZPW010000108.1 GCA_902783115.1 uncultured Ruminococcus sp.
ATTTTAATTTCAAGTTAAATGATCTGTCAAATGCCGCTATACTTACAGGTGCGGTATCGGCGCTTTCGGGTGAGGTTACCGTTCCGGGAACAGTTACCTATAACGGCACCGATTACCCCGTTAAAACAATAGCAGGTCAGGCATTGAGCGGACAGAATACGGTAACAAAGCTTAATCTTCCCGATACGGTTACGACGATCGGATATCAGGCGTTTATGGATATGAAGGCTTTGACGAGCTTTGATATGCCCGACAGCGTAACAAGCATCGGCTACGGCTTATTCTATGCATGCTCAAATCTTGAGAGCGTGCGTCTGTCAAAGAATCTTGTGGGTGAAATGACAACGACCTTTGCATACTGCCCCAAGCTTCACAGCTGCGTAATACCCGACGGCGTTATTTCGCTAAGCAGAACGTTTATATACTGTCATGCGATAAAGGCGGTCGTAATTCCTGCGTCCGTTCTTAGCATTACGGGTGACAGAGAGGATATAAGAGAACGCCTGTTCAGTACATTTGAAGTTGACGACGGAATCACAGGCGCGCCGACCGATCCGGAATTTGCGGTTTACGGTTATGAGGGCTCGGCTATTGAAACGTATATGAACAATAGGGGCTGGAGATTTGTACCTATTGACAGCTCAAAGCCGTACATTCTTACAGAGCCTGCCGGTCATGAGGATAACACCGTTACGGCGTTTGTTATAAACACCACGGATAAGGATCTTGAGGGTGATATAAATGTGTTCGGCGCACTGTACAATAAGTATAATTTCACATGTATGTGTGCAAATGTTGCAGAGCTTAGCGGATTGAAAAATCTCACAGCTCAGAAGATAACCTTGGAAATGAGCGAGGGCTATTCCGAGGATACAATGTACATAAGAAGCTTCATGTGGGAAAAGGATACGCAAAAGCCGATCACGGATTTTGCGGAAACCTATGTGGATTGAAGCTCAATTATAAATAATTCCGAATAAAAGCCTATTTAAAGCTTTACGGGAGGCAATTTATGCCTCCCGAAAAGCCCTAATAAATTTGAAAATAACACGAACGTGTTTATATATATTTAAAAAGAGTGAATAAAAATGAGATTTACAAAATCAAAAGTAAATACGAT
The DNA here is from genome assembly GCA_902783115.1 of uncultured Ruminococcus sp. Lineage (GTDB taxonomy): Bacteria > Bacillota > Clostridia > UBA1381 > UBA1381 > 12844. Next base: position 1,121 of record CACZPW010000108.1, read on the forward strand.
AAAAAGCAAGCTTTTTGCCTTAAAAACCTTGGAGACAAAAACGCTTGATTACAAATATACAGAATGTAACGAATACAAAAGAAATAATACTCCTCCGCCTTTGTCCCAAAACTGGAAGAGTGCGCCTAAGGATTACACCTTCGGCGGAGTTGATACGCATTACTGGCTCTATCTGCATATTCCCGCCATTTCAAAAAGGGACGGGCAGGAGCCGCGTCTTTGCGTCCGCACGGACAGAGAGGGACAGTGGGACGCACGCAATCCGCAGTTTACTGTATATGTAAACGGCAGAACGGAGCAGGCGCTTGACGTAAACCATACGTGGATGCCGCTTGAATACGGCACAGACTACGATATATATTTATATCTCTATTCGGGACTTGTCGGCGGAACATTTTTATCCGCTTTGTCGCTTACCTTTACCGATATTGAAACAGAGGCGCTGTTTTACGACATAAACGTCCCGTATTTATGCCTTAATAAGCTTGATGAGACTTCCTACGAATACACCCAAATACTTGACTGCCTTGACAAGGCGCTGTTGAGGCTTGATTTAAGGGAGTTTTATTCTAAAGAGTATTATAAAAGCATCAAAAGTACACGCGAATATCTTGAAGAGGAATTTTACAAAAAGCTATGTAAAAGCAATGCCGTCACAGCCGCCTGCATAGGGCATACGCATATTGACGTTGCGTGGCGCTGGACTGTGGCGCAGACGAGGGAAAAGACTCAGCGCAGCTTTGCGACTGTCGTTAAAATGATGGAACGCTATCCCGAATACAAGTTTATGTCAAGTCAGCCGCAGCTCTACAGCTTTATAAAAAAGGACGATCCCATGCTCTATGACAGGATAAAGCAGGCGATAAACGACGGCAAATGGGAGGCGGAGGGCGCAATGTGGCTTGAACCGGACGTAAACCTTGCAAGCGGCGAAAGCCTGATACGGCAGATCATTTTCGGGAAGCGGTTTATGCAAAGCGAGTTTGGCGTCGATAACAAGATCCTGTGGCTCCCCGATGTGTTCGGATATACCGGTGCGCTTCCGCAGATAATGCGAAAATGCGGCGTTACAAAGTTTTTTACGACCAAAATGAATTGGAACGAATCAAATCCGATGCCAAACGATCTGTTTATCTGGGAGGGTATTGACGGAAGTCAAGTCCTTACGGCGTTTGAATATGCGTATGCGACCGAGCTTACACCGGCAAATATATACGATTACTGGAACCGGTATAAAAGCAAATCCTACAATAATGAATTTCTCGTGACCTTCGGCTTTGCCGATGGCGGCGGCGGGCCTACCTATGAGATGCTTGAAAACTACAGGCGTCTTAACAGGGGTATACCCGGTATGCCCAAAACCGTTATAAAAACGGCGGGCGAGTATTTTGAAAATGCACAGAAGCAGTTTATAAAAAGCTCGAACGAGCTTAAAACAACGCCCAAGTGGGTGGGCGAAATGTACCTTGAAATGCACAGGGGTACCTATACCTCAATGGCAAGGAACAAAAAGCTAAACCGCAAATCGGAAAATCTCTATATGAGCCTTGAAAACATATCTGTAATGAATATGCTTTTGTTAAATGCAGAATATCCCGAAACTGCTATAAGAGAGAATATGGAAACCGTACTCTTAAACCAGTTCCACGATATTTTGCCCGGCTCGTCAATAAAAGAGGTATATGAGGTTACTGACAGGGAATATAAGAAGGTAATAACCGAGGGTGAAGGACTTTTGAACGACGGTATTTTAAATATCATCAAAAACCTCGATACCAAGGGCGGCATATTCGTATACAATCCCGCGCCGTTTGCGGTATCGGACTACATTATGGCAGACGGTGAGGAATACTATGCCGAAAATATCCCGCCCAGAGGCTGGAGGGTTATCGACGGGATAAAAAGCGAACGCCGCAGCAGAGTAACAAAAAATTGCATTGAAAATGATATTTTAAGGGTATCGTTTGATGAAAATTACAATATAAGCTCCGTTTTTGATAAGGAATATGAAAGAGAGCTTATAAAAAAGGGCGATGCCGCAAATATTCTTACGGTGTACGAGGATTATCCCAAAAGCTATGACGCATGGGAAATATCCGACTACTACAGGCAAAAATCCTGGACGGTTGACGGCTTTACGGACGTAAAGGAAATAAATGACGGACTGAGGATAACAAGAGAATACAAAAAATCTCGCATAACCCAGGACATTATATTAAAGCAAGGCTCAAGGCGTATTGATTTTAATACGACAGTTGACTGGAGGGAGGATCATGTGCTGTTAAAGGCGCTGTTCCCGGTCGATATCCGCAATGCCGATGCGGTGTATGATATCCAGTTCGGGCACGTTAAAAGACCAACGCACAGGAACAATTCATGGGATGCCGCCAAGTTTGAGGTGCCTGCGCACAAATGGGCGGATCTGTCCGAGGGCAATTACGGCGTAAGCCTTCTAAACGACTGCAAGTACGGCTACAGCATAGAGGATAATGTTATGTCGCTGTCGCTTTTAAAGGCGGCAACGGATCCAAATCCCGATGCGGACAGGGAGGTACATACCTTTACATATTCTCTCTATCCGCACAGCGGCGATTTTAAAGAGGGCGCTACCGTTAAAGAGGGCTATAAGCTCAATATGCCGCTTATAGGCTGTAAAGTCGGTAAAAATAACGGCATAGTAAGCGATAGTATGACCTTGCTTGAATGTGAAAACGAAAATATCGTGATCGAAACAATAAAAAAGGCCGAGGACGATAATTCCGTTATCGTAAGAATGTATGATGCGTATAATCAGCACACAAATGCTCTGATCAGACTGAATTTTGATTTTAAAGAGGCGTGGATATGCGATATGCTTGAAAACAAGCTTGAAAAACTTGCACTTGACGGCAATACGCTTAGATTACCCGTATCGAATTTTGAGATAGTAACATTAAAGCTCGTTCGCTGATTACGGACAAATGAGGAGATTGGAAAATGTATGATCTGAGGGCGTATATAAACACCGTAAGCGGCGAAAGAAGAACGCTGTATGCACAAACGGAGCAAAAAACGGCTGACGGCGTTAATGCCGTATACATAAGCGGAATTTCAAAGCTTCCCATAAACGGTGATTTCGGCGCAGGTATCGAGTTTATGATACCCGGTATGAAACGCTGGATGGCAAATATAAGGCATAATGAGTTTTGGTGCAGCCCGGTATTCGGGGAAAAATATGAGGATATTCCCGACGAAACGCAGGGCTTTGTATATGAAACCGAAAACGGGGAATACGGCGTTATTTTGCCCGTTGTGTCAGAAAATTACAAATGTGTGCTTTGCGGAATAAAGGACGGTATCGCGGCAAGGCTTTTTAGCTGGTATGACAAGCTGTTTGACATTGACGCTCTTGCATTTTTATATGCGCAGGGCAATGATCCGTTTGAGCTTATAAGAAAATGCGCAAAAAAAGCCGCAGAGCTTTTAAATAACGGCGTAAGAACAAGGGAAGAGCGCCAATACCCCGAAATTTTAAAATATCTTGGCTGGTGCAGCTGGGACGCCTTTGCAATAGGTGTTACCGAGGATGATATTCTTCAAAAGTGCGGGGAATTCAAAGAAAAGAATATCCCCGTAAGGTGGATAGTCCTTGACGATATGTGGGGCTATGTAAAGGATTTTTACGGCAGAGAATACAGCACAAGGGGCGAGATGATCGAGCTTATGTATTCATCAAAGCTCTGGTCAAAGGACGCCGATCCGAAACGCTTCCCAAACGGACTTAAGGGCGTAACGGATAAGGTAGGGGAGCTTGGCATAAGGGTTGGTATATGGTTTCCCGCAACGGGTTATTGGCGGGGCATAGACCCGGACGGCGATGCGTATAAGGAAATAGGCGATTATCTGCTTTGTGCGGATAACGGTATGTATGTACCCGATTACAAGCAGCAAAACGCGTATATGTACTATGATTATTTCAATTCGTTTTTCAGACGCTCTGGAGCGGAGTTTGTAAAGCTTGATAATCAGAGTATGACAAGAAGGTTTTATAAGGGCAAAGCGCCGGTAGGTAAAATTGCAAGCGGATTCCATAATGCCATGGAGGCGTCTGTAGGTCAGAATTTTGCCGGCAGAATGATAAACTGTATGGGTATGTCCTCAGAGGATATATGGAACAGAAGCATAAGTCCCGTTTTGCGGTGCAGCGACGACTTTTTACCCGAAAACAGGGAGTGGTTTGTAAAGCATATCATGCAGTGTGCGTTTAATTCCATGATCTACGGAGAACTCTATTACTGCGACTGGGATATGTGGTGGACGGACGACGCTCAAGGCGTTAAAAACAGTATTTTAAGGGCGATAAGCGGAGGCCCCGTATATGTAAGCGATAAATTGGGACGGAGCAAAAGCGAATTGCTCCTGCCGCTCGTTCTTGACGACGGCAGAGTGCTTATGTGCGACAGACCCGCAGCCCCGGCAAAGGACTGTATAATGGAGGATCCCCGTAATGCAGGTAAGATTTTCAAGCTGCAGAATATCTGCGGCTACGGCGGAGTTATTGCGGCATTTGACCTTGACGAAAACGGTATGGCGGTAAAGGGCGCCGTTTCACCCTCGGATATCGACGGTATAAAGGGTGAAAGGTTTGCGGTCTATGAGCATTTTTCAAGAGAATTGACAGTTCTTGACAGAAATGACAGCTTTGATCTGACGCTTTATAATGCGGACGATTTTAAATTATATATTGTTGTTCCCATAGAGGACGGGTTTGGCGTGATAGGAAGAACGGACAAATACATATCTCCCAAAACCGTAAAGAAAGTATCAAAAACCGGTATTGAGCTTTTTGAGGACGGCGAGCTTGCCATTGTGGCAGACGAAAAGCTTCTGATAAAAGAACGGTATTGATTTAATTTATAGCAGAAAGGAATGTTGGAAAATGAAAAAAGTTATAGGCTTATTGATTTCGGTTTGTATGATCTTATCGTCTGTCCCGGTAACGGTATCCGCCGCGCAGGCTGCGGGTTCAACCTTTACCGCAGGTGATTTTACCTACAAGGTAAACACCGACACCTCAACGGTTACGCTGACATCTATTGCCGCATCTGCGCTTTCGGGCGCGGTTACGGTACCGGGCAGCGTATCGGACGGTACATCTACCTACACCGTAACACAGCTTGGCGACGCGTTTAAGAATGTTGAGGCAAAAACAAAGGAGATGACAAGCCTTGTTCTGCCCGATTCGATAACAAAGTTTACGGGTACGGCGCAGTTTTACGCCTGCAAAGGTCTTGACTCGATCCATTTGCCCGCAAATCTTACGGGTGATGCAACCGGTACGGGTTATCTTACAAAATCGTTTTATTACTGTTCAAAGCTTACCGCTGTTGAGCTTCCGGCAGGGATAACAAAGTGCTACGGTACATTTAACTCAAACTCCGGTGTAAGAACCGTTACGATCACAAGTAAGTCCGCGGTTGATTTCTTCGGCGGCTCGGGCACAAAGGATGCACGCGCATGGGCGGACGGAATAACGGGCATAAAGATTTATTATCCTGCCGACGGAGCTGCACCGACAAGGTATACAGGCTCATTTACAGCGACCATAATAAAGCAAGGCGATACGCCGACGCCGCAGGTAACGGGCTTTGAGATCGACGATTTTGAGTATTCGATAATAAGCGATACCGATACCGTAAACGTTAAGGGCTTTTCATCGACCTCCGATAAGACGGGAGAAAAGGTGCTGCCCCAGACCGTTACATACGGTGACAAAACATATACCGTCGTACAGGTGGGCTATGCCGCATTTGCGAACAATACAAAGCTTACAAGCTTTATTATGCCGGACACTGTAACAAGCATGGGTACGAACGCATTCTACGGCTGTACAAAGCTTCAATATGTGCATTTGTCGGAAAATCTTGCGAATGTGTCCGCAAGCCGTCAGCTTGTCGGAGCGTTCCAGTACTGTACGTCGTTAAAATCGGTCATTATCCCGGCGGGAATTACTTGCTTACCGAAAACATTTTTGTATTCGGGAGTTGAAGATATAGTTTTAAAGGCTAAATCAACGGAGCTTCCCAAAGGCTCAAGCAATGAATATGTCCCCGTTTCAAACCCCAATACGGTAAGGATATATTATCCGTCAGACGGTGGAGTTGTCGGCGGGTATAAATCATATATTTCAAACTATTTCGTTTATGACGGCTCCATTGCCTATAAGGTAAAGGAGGATAACAGCTTCTGTGCGGTATCGATTTTGCCGGGCTATAGTCTTGCGGGCGATGTTACGCTTCCCGCCGCAGTCGGTGCGCTGGGCGTAACGGAAATAGCACCGCAGGCGTTTAAGGACGCTGATGATATCACCGCAGTTACAGTCCCCGATTCCGTTGTTACGATAGGCGAGGAAGCATTTGCAGACTGTGATAATCTTACAAGCGTTACGCTTCCCGAAAGCATCAGAGGCGGGCTTAACAGAACATTTGCAGGCTGTACAAAATTAAGCACGGTCATCATTCCCGCGGGCATTGAAACGTTAAGCGGAACCTTTGAGGGCGCTTCCCGTTTGACGGACGTTAAGTTCCCGCCTACGGTAACGACTATTTCCGATAAGGCATTTTACGGCTGTAATTCGCTTTTGGAGCTTGCAATACCCGATACCGTAACAAGTATAACGGACGGCGACAATCCTTTGGGAACGGTATTCCCGGATAATTGTACGCTTATCGTAAAGCGTGACAGTGCGGCACATACCTATGCCGTGGAAAATAACATAAATTATGTCATAAAATCCGAGGTGGAATATGCTGTAAAGAGCGGAAGCGCAGAGATCACAGGCACCAATTTCAGAATTGTGGGCGAGTATGAAATACCGCATACTGTTACCATAGGCGGCAATTCGTATACAGTTACGTCAATAGCCGCAAATGCGTTTAAAAACCAGGACGCACTCACCGTTTTGTCAGTACCCGATTCTTTGTCGCATATTGACAGCACCGCCTTTTCGGGCTGCACCAATGAGGCATTTGCGGTGCGCGCGGACAGTCAAGGCGCGGCATATCCGGCGGTAAAGGCGGTCGGAGTAAGCTATATTGCAGACGATACCGATACGGGACTTGCATATAAAAAGTACGCGTCAAAACCGGGACTTGAAATATACGGCAGCGCAAACGGCGCGGAGCTTTCGGGCGATATTGCGATTTTAGCATATGACGGAGAGGATATCGTATCAATAGGCGAGGGCGCTTTTGAGGGACAATCTAATATAACAGGCGTTACGATGCCCGATACCGTAACAAGCATCAAAAAATCGGCATTTGCAGACTGCCAAAGCCTTGAAACAGCTGATTTGTCCGACAATACGGAGGGCGTTTTGGATTCTGTATTTGAGGGCTGTATAAAGCTTGAGGCAGCCAAGATACCTTCGGGAGTAACGGCGCTTAAAAATACATATAACGGCTGTGCTTCTCTTACAAGAGTCACCGTGCCCGAAAGTGTTACTGCGATATATGCAAACACCTTTGCAGACTGTACGGGGCTTGAAACGGTTATCATTCCCGAAACCGTAACGGCGTTTGACAGGATAGTTGCGTTCAAGGACGAAACTCAGGAAGAAGCGGAATATGTTGAAACAAACACAAGCAAAAAATGGGTGGATAACCCGTTTAAGGGCGCTGTAAACCAAAATCTTGCGATATGCGGTCAAAGAGGCTCGGCAGCCGAGGAATTTGCATACAGCAGCGGTATACGGTTTGTGGATATTGCAAAAGGAAACTATCCGCTTGATTACAGGATAACGGATAAAAACACGGTCGATATCACCGTAAGGGACGTTTATCAAAACGGTGATGTTACAATTATCGGCGCATTATATGATAACAGCGGCAAGCTTATAGACTGTAAAACGGTAACTGCCGATTTTGACAGTGACGGATGCAAGAGTGTATTTAACGGGGAATTCCTGTTTGAAGACTATGCAGAGGACACGACATTAAAGCTGATGGTATGGAACGACCTTGAAACTCTTATACCGATAAAGGGCGCTCAGAATGTCGAGGAACCCGAAAAGATAAAGATTTTGATTTTGGGTAACTCAATATCCAATCACGGAACGAGTGAGTCGGTAGGCTGGTTTGCGCCCGATAAACAGGGTATGGCGGCAACAAGTCTTGATAAGGACTTTGCGCATATCGTACTCCAAAAAGCTCAGGAGATAAATCCCAATGCCGAGATAAACATCGTAACGGCATGGTCGCTTGAGGCGGGCTTTGAGAGATGGCAATCCCTTATCGAATCCGAGTATCAGGACGCTGTTAACTATGATGCGGATATTATAATCGCACAGTTTGGCGAAAATGTTAAAAACAACGCAAATGAAGGCTCACTGGGCGGAAACTTCGATAACGAAAATGAATTCTCCGCAGCGACCTTTGCAAATATCGTAAAGGCGTTTATAAAGGACGGCAAGGACGTTCCGGTAATCGTTGTAACAAGTATGATGAGCAACAATGCGACTGTACTTAACGCAAAACAGCAGGCGGCGACAGATAACGGCTGGGCGTATGTAAATCTTTGCAACGACAGTAATTTCTCAGAGAGCAAGAACAGCGCATATTACCTTACGCCGAATCAGATTGAGCTGGGACTTGCAAGCGGTACCTTCAGAGACGGCGTAACTATAGGTTCGGGCGTATACGTGCATCCGGGTAACAACGGTATGCGTGCCATTGCATACGGTATCTGGAGATATGCAGAGCCGGTTATCGAGGCAATGTCATACGGAAAATAAATGATTGAACGGGAGAATAAGGTTTGATGGATATAAAATTATATGACTGTATTTTAAACAAAGAGCATCACAAATTCAGAAAAGAAATAAAAATAGAATTTGATAAAAATATGACGCCCACAGAGCGTATGACGTACAGATTTGAA
>CACZPW010000109.1 GCA_902783115.1 uncultured Ruminococcus sp.
ACCCGTGTATCGTTCTTTGCTTCCGCCACCTTTGAATCCGAAATTATATCGCCGGGGTTTGCAAGCTGCTCATGGACATAATTTGCAAAGGCGAATTCAAACAGGTTTTTGGTATCCTCATAGGTTTTGGGATCGTTATGAGAATCCATGGCGTCGCATTTCATAACTACCGTTATCAGATTTGCATCCTTATACGACGCCGATGCCGCAAGGCAGTAGCCCGCCTGCGAGGTATGCCCCGTCTTTACGCCCGTTGCGGCGGGATAATACTGGTACATTGAACGTGAGGTGCCCAAAAGCAGGTTTGTGTTTACAAGTATCCTTTCGCCGAGGTTATATTTATTGGTCTGGGGGATCTTATAGATCGGTGTTTTTACTATCTCCCTGAATCTCTCGTTCTGCATTGCATACTGAACAAGCGTTGCCATATCGCGGGCGGTGGTATAGTGATTATCGTCGTGCGAGCCGCAGGCATTTTCAAAATGCGTGTTCGACATTCCAAGCTCCTGCGCCCTTTGGTTCATAAGCTCAACAAATGCTTCCATTGAGCCGCTTATGCGGAACGCTATAACATTTGCCGCATCGTTTGCGCTGTGTATGAGCATTGCGCTTACAAGCTGTTCAAGAGTAAGCTCCTCATCGGACAAAAGCCCCATATTTGAATCCTCAAGATAGTTTATCGAGGCGATCGCCTCGTAAGGAACCTTTATCGTTTCCTCAAGATTTCCCTGCTCAAGAGCAAGTATTCCCGTCATCATTTTTGTAAGCGACGCGGGGTATAATTTAACGTCTATGTTCTTTCCGTATAAGAGTCTCCCCGAATCCGCATCAAGCAAAAGCGCCGCCTGGGACGCCGTGTCGGGTACTTCTAAGGATTCGTCCTCCCGGTATACGGTGTTTGAGTCTATGGCTGCTTCCGTATCGTATGCGGCGGTACTGTCCGTGTCGTTTTGCGATTTATCCGCATCCGGCGCGGCAAGCGCAGGCATAAGGTTCGCAAACGATACGAACAATGCCAGAAAAGCGGCAGTAAGCTTATTCATCTTCATCATAAAACCTCCGTTTATATATCCTATTATAATACTATATCCAATTTCAGTATTGATATTATACAAAAGTTTACATAATAAAACAATAAATGTAACAAAAAAATTGCAGAAAAGTATAGAAATTTTAATTTTTTGTGTTATACTTACAATATACGGTAAAATCAGACAGTTTTTATGTATTTTCGGGCAGGTGTTGTAATGATTGTTTTTGATAAAAGAAAACGGGTATATATTTGCATCATTATACTTATGATCACGGTAGCGCTTGGGGCGATTATCGAGCATTTTGAGGGCGAGACCTTTACGGAGGAGATAATCAGCGAGGCAAACATTGAGCCCGGGGTAAGTCCCGGCGGTATAAATACGGACGGAAAAGTGAATATAAATACCGCAAATAAGGAGGAGCTGGCAGTCCTTTCGGGCATCGGGGATAAGCTTGCGGAGAGGATAATCGATTACCGCGCCGAGAACGGCACGTTTTCCCAGATCGAGGGTATAATGCTTGTTCCGGGCATAGGCGAGGCGCTGTTTGAAAATATTAAGGACGGTATATGCATAGAATAAAAGAGTGAGGTACGGATATGAAAATACTTGTAGTGGACGATGAAAAGCTGTTGGTAAAGGGACTTAAATTCAATCTGGAGCAGGAGGGGTACAGAGTCGAAACCGCATTTGACGGCGAGGAGGCGATACGCCTTGCACATGATGAAACGGTATCGCTTATTCTGCTTGACCTTAATCTGCCCAAGGTCGACGGATTTACCGTTTGCAGAACGATACGCGGCTTTTCAAACGTGCCCATAATCATGCTTACGGCAAAGAGTGACGATATAGACAAGATTTTGGGACTTGAATACGGAGCCGACGATTATGTGACAAAGCCGTTTAACGTGCGTGAGGTCACAGCGAGGGTAAAGGCGATATTAAGGCGTGTAAACCCGACGCCAAAGGGCGACAAAAACAAGGTGGTTGTATCGGGGAATATCACTCTTGACTATAATTTCAGGCGTGTTCTGGTCGATGACAAGGCGATAGAGCTTACGTCAAAGGAATTTGACCTTCTGGAGCTGTTTTTAAGAAATCCGGGCAAGGTATATACAAGGGAGAACCTTTTGGATATTGCGTGGGGATTTGACTATCCCGGCGATGTGAGAACGGTGGACGTGCATATCAGGCGTTTGAGGGAAAAGCTTGAGGACAATCCTGCCGATCCGCAGTATATAAGAACAAAGTGGGGTGTTGGCTATTACTATAAAAAGGACTGAAATAGCAACCGTATTAAAAAGAACGGTGACATCAATGCGGTTTACCATTGTTGCCACATATATAGCCGTGATTTTAATAACGCTTGTGCTTATGATAATATATACCCTGGGCGCGCTGTCGGACAATCTTTACAACAGTGAATTTGTTGATATGTTCACAAAGGCAAACATCATATCCGAGAACGTTTCGCAGATATGGGAAAACGACACCGCCGTAACTGAGGACAAGTATAACGACTATGTTGAAAACTGTCTTTCGGGTACAAATATAAGGGGCGTTATCACAAATACATCATACACCATTCTTTACGATACCAATAAGGAATCGGCGCTGATAGGCAAGGTCTTTATGCGTGATACCTTAAAGGACGCCATGCAGGGCTTACAGACAAGCTACAGTGAAAAGCCCGACGGCGGACAGCGGATGATAAGCGTTGCCGTGCCGGTCAAGAATAACGAGGGAATAATCGGCTGTGTGTATTTAGCGCAGAATATCGCAACGATAGATACCACCGTTGCCGCAACAAGGACGAGCATGGCAGTGTTCAGCGTGCTTATAATCGTGCTTATAGGACTTCTGAGCGTGGGAATGGGATATGTTATAACATCTCCGATAGAGCAGTTCAGAAAAGCGGCGCGGGAGATATCAAAGGGGAATTTCTCTATCCGTATGAAGGTGACGGGGCATAACGAGCTTGCGCAGATGAGCGAGACCTTTAACTATATGTGCGAGGAGCTTGACAGCTTTGAAGAGCAGCGCAGGAAATTTGTGTCCGACGCATCGCATGAGCTCAAAACGCCAATGGCGGGTATAAAGCTGATATGCGACAGTATTCTGAATGCGGAAAATATCGATATGCAGACGGTCAGGGAATTTTTATCGGATATGTCCGATGAGGTAGACAGGCTTACAAGGATAATCGACAGACTGCTTGTGCTTACAAAGCTCACGAGCGATACGAGCGCCCTGAGGCTTGAAGAAACCGAGCTTTCAGTTATAATAGAAAACGTTATAAAGAAAATAACTGCCATTGCGGAGGAAAAGGACATAGTTGTATATGCCGATTATGCCGACGACGCAAGGCTGCCGGTCGCTCTTGATTATGACAGGATATACGAGGCGATATACAATATAGTCGATAATGCGGTCAAATATACGCCGAACGGCGGATTTGTACATATCACCCTTCAGAACGAGGACAAATTCCAGAGAATAGATATCGAGGACAACGGACCGGGTATACCGGAGGGCGAGAAGGACAAGATATTCGACAGATTTTACAGGCTTGACGATTCCCGCGCAAGAGATACGGGCGGTACGGGGCTTGGACTTGCGATCACAAAGGAGGCTGTGCTTATGCACGGCGGAAGTATCGAGGTAAATAATTCCGATGAGGGCGGAAGTATCTTTACGATACGCCTCCCGTATGCGCAGGATGGCAGAGAGGAGTCCGCACTATGAAAAATTTGAAATGGATAATCATAGCCGCCGTCGCTGTAGCTGTGGCGGTCATCAGCGTGATAGTGCTGCTTGGGCAGAACAGGCAGAAGGCGAATGTAAAGCTTTATTTTTTAAATTCCGCAGGCACTTCGTTTGCAGTCGAGGACAGGACTGTTTCATATCACAGCCGGTTTGATTTGCTTCCGGCGGTTGTCGGCGAGCTTATAAGAGGCCCCGAAACCAGTCAGAATTTAAGAGTAATAAACAGAAAAGCGAAACTTAAAAGCATAGAAAACGATGGAGAAGGTAACGTTATTGCGGATTTTGACGAGAATATCGTATCGGACGATGCGTCAAAGTCTGTGTTCTCGGTGTATGCCGTAGTAAAAACGCTTTGTGCCATTGACGGCGTAAACAGTGTGACCGTAACGGTTAACGGCGAGGATTTCAAAACGGCTGACGGTAACGTTATCGGGCGTCTTACGTCGGAGGATATAAACCTTGATATTGATACCGATACCAGTGAAACAAGGAACGTTATCCTGTATTTTACGGATATTGCGACAAAAAAGCTTGCAAAGGAGGAGCGTACCGTCCGAATAACCGACCAGCAGCCGATAGAGCAGTACATCATAGGCGAGCTTATAAAGGGTCCTCATAACAGCGATCTGAGTGCGGTAATATCCGATGACGTAAACCTTATTTCGGTAAATATATCAAATAATATAGGGTTTGTAAATTTCGGACAGAGCTTTATCGACAAATGCCCGTCAACTCCCGAGGAGCAGGAGCAGACAATTTTCTCGGTCGTAAATTCCATGACCGAGCTTGAAAGCATCAACCGCGTTCAGTTTCTTGTCGAGGGTAAAAAGGTGGAAAAATTCGGAAATATCGATATAGAACACCCGATCGGCAGAAATCCGCTGCTGTTCTGATTGAAAAATATAATTCCCAAAGTAAACTCCGGCACGGATTTGCTTTGGGAATTTTTTTTACTGTTTTTCCAACAGATCGACAGCGTTACAGTCAAGTGCTTGTGCAAGATTTGCTATTGCGGCAAATTGCGCTTTGTTTATGTCCCTCGTTCTTTGTTCGTATGCCTGTATAATACGAACATTAACGCCGGATCTCTCGGACAGCTCGCTTTGAGAAAGACCTGCGGCATTACGGAGTCTTGTTAATGCAGTCTGCGTATAGAATGCTTTTAATCTTTCATCAAGCGCATAAACAAACCTTGATATATCCGCTTCGTGCATGGTATCATACATTCCTATCATATCTCCGGCAGATACTGCAGAAAGGATATAACCGAACCTGTAATTCTTCAGCCACGCATAATAACTCAGCACCCAGCCAAGCCAATATTCGGGTGACTTGTCAAGATACATGGCGTCGGGTGTATCTATATCGGTATTTTTTATTTCCGATATCACCGAACGCACAAGCTCACAGCCCGTTTTCCCGACGATATATGCGGGGTTCCCTGTCTCAAACTGCCCGCACACATTTGAAGCAAGAAACATATCGAAAAATTCGTCTATATCGTAATTACAGGTATTTACCGCGAAATCAGCCATATAACCGAAATTCTTTTGTGCGTGATATAAATAATCTTTATCGTAAGCGTTCATCATTTTGCTTCATTCCTTCCCTTATGATATCTACAATCAACAGCTCATCCGGCGAAAGGGGCTCACTCTTAGTTTGCCTGTATTCTTTTCGTGCCATGCGGTCACGCTCTTTTTTCCTTTTATAGTATACAGAAGCATCTGCGGGGCTGTTTGAAATGTATTTTATTCTTTCAAACGCCCTTTTACTTATCAAGACGGTCTGTTCGCCCAATTTCCCGAGTCTCATTGCCTCTCCAAGCTGGCGGTAGGAAATGGCGCCTGCCGCAAAATCCTGCGCAAAAGAAAAATATGAATCGTCTGCACGGTAACCTATTATAACGTCAAATCCGGTCGTATCGACCATAAAGTTTTCCATAAGGTATTTTTTTGCCATTTCCGATACTGTGCTGCTTTCCCAATATGTGCGGTGTTTGGTCAAAACCGCAAGCCAGTTTAACAAATTATATTGTCCGGAATTGAGATACAATACATTCAAGCCGTCAATATCAAATTCATACTTATTTGCAAATCCGTTTTTATTGTTTGCACAAGCCCACTCCTTTGCAAGCTCTTCACTTTCGGTACAGTAAAAGCCCCCGCCATAATCATTATGTGAATTTCCTTTGCCGTAAATGGGAACATCAATTATTTTCTCGCTGCCGTGATATAAAATCATAATTCAACCTCCAAATAAATATAACATCAGCTGTACCAATATTATACCACTGTAGTTGTATAATGTCAATAAACCACTTTTTCTTTCTATAAAATATAAAAATTATGATTTCATTATACAGTTGTATTGACACACAACTCAAATGATGTTAATATATTCAAGGTATCAAAGGTGACATATCACCATGCCAAGCAGGAGGATAAACGGCGTGAAGAATCATAAAATAGCTGTCATAGCGGGGGACGGTATAGGTCCCGAGGTCATAGAGGAGGGCGTTAAGGCTTTAAGGAAAGTATCGGGTCTTGACGGAACTTTTGAATTTGACTTTACATATTTTCCGTGGGGCTGTGAGTATTATCTGGAAAACGGCGAAATGATGCCAAAAAACGGTATTGAAATATTATCCGGATTTGACGCGATATATCTCGGCGCTGTCGGAGCGCCGGGTGTTCCGGATCACATATCATTATGGGATCTGTTGCTCAAAATCAGGCATGATTTTGACGAATATGTAAATATCCGTCCCATAAAGCTCTTAAACGGCGCACCGTGTCCCATAAAAGGTGTTAAAGCCGGAGATATAGATATGGTCGTCATAAGAGAAAACAGCGAGGGCGAATATGCGGGAGCGGGCGATTGGCTGTACAAGGGACAGGAAAACGAAGTCGTACTGCAAACGGGTGTGTTTTCAAGAAAGGGCACGGAGAGAATCATAAGATACGCCTTTGAATTGGCGAAAAAAGAAGGCAAATCCGTTACAAGCATATCAAAGGGAAATGCGCTCAATTATTCAATGGTATTTTGGGACAGTGTTTTTGCTGAGGTCAGCAAGGACTATCCCGGAATAAAAACATATTCGTACCTTGTAGATGCGGCGAGTATGTTCTTTGTGAAGGATCCGAAGCGTTTTGAAGTCGTTGTAACATCAAACCTGTTCGGTGATATAATCACCGACTTAGGTGCGGCGATTTCGGGCGGAATGGGCTTGGCGGCAGGTGCAAATATAAATCCCGAAAGGAAATTCCCGTCAATGTTTGAGCCGATCCACGGAAGCGCCCCCGATATTGCGGGCAAAGGTATTGCAAATCCGTTTGCTTCTATATGGTCGGCAAGTCAGATGCTTGATTTCTTCGGGTATGAGGACTGGGGAAAGAAGCTGATTGACGCAATAGAAGAAGTAATGGTCGAAGGCAAGGTTCTCACTCCCGATATGGGCGGAAGCTCATCAACAAGCGAGGTCGGAGCAGAGGTAATCGGTAAAATAGAATAGGAGAAGATTTTATGTATCCGAGAAAAAAGATAATTAAGGATTATGAGGGCAGGATCGAGCCGTTTAAAGTTGCAGGAAATGTGTATTTTGCAGGGACTTACCAGGAGTCATCACACCTTATAGACACAGGCGACGGACTCGTTATAATAGACACGGGGGAGCGCACGTCTTTGTACCTTTTGATAGAGTCGATATGGGAGCTTGGCTTCAGGCCAAAGGATATCAGATACATAATAAACACGCATTGGCACAGCGACCATACCGGCGCAACGGAAGCATTAGCAAAGATTACTGGCGCAAAAACGATTATAGGTAAGCCCGATGCCGCGTATTTAGCCGATTACGGATTGTTTAAACCCGATATACTTATAAATGACGGCGATGTTTTGGAGGTCGGAAATGTGAAAATCAGGTTTTTACATACTCCGGGGCATACAAAGGGGACAATGTCGCTGTTCTTTGATACACGGGAAAACGGGAAAATATACAGAGTGGGTATGTTCGGAGGTGCAGGCGCAAATTCGCTTGTGTCGGAGCATCCTACATACTATGAAGGTGCACGGAAGGATTATCTTAACAGCATTTCAAAATTGGAAAATGAAAGAGTGGATATATTTATAGGTAACCACTGCTGGAACAATAACACCGACGAAAAGGCAAAGATACTGAAAAAAACAGGTGAAAACCTATTTATTGACGATAGGGAATGGGGCAAATTCCTTGCCTTTTGTAAAAAAAGATGTGAAGCATTGGAAGAAAAATCAAATACAATACATTTATAAAAGAGTAAGTATAAGACTTGCGGTGGCGTGAGATTCTGCGGTGGTGTAAAGTAAAATCGATATAGAACACCCGATCGGCAGAAATCCGCTGCTGTTCTGATTGAAAAATATAATTCCCAAAGTAAATTCCGGCACGGATTTACCTTGGGAATTTTTTTGACGGAATGTATATTTGTTGATATAATATCATTGCGGTAAGGGATTACCGCAGGTTATTATGACCTTGATAACAGGACGGGGCGGTCCTGTTTCGGAAAGGATTTACATAATGAGTGAAATAACGATTGATCTAATCTTGATTTTGCTGATTGTATTCTGGATAAAGAAATAACCGCCCTACTGCAATAAGGCGGTTATTGGGTGGAATGATATTTCATTCTCACAATAAAACTTTGATGTAGCAGAAACAGGATTGTTTCCGTTCTGTTATCTAAAATATAACACACTTTATGGCATAAGTCAAGGCTTTATACTTTTTTTATTTCCATAGGAATTTCAATTTTAATTATTCAATCAAAATTGCGTAAAGCAATTTTGTACCACACTTCTTCCTTATTCACTATTACTTATTACTTTCCAAAAATCGGCAAGGTTTTTTAGGGAATAGTGAAGAAGTAATAAGTAAAAATCGGCAATCTTCTGTCGAAGCTTGCCGATTTTTGGTGAGCCATCGGAGATTCGAACTCCGGACAACTTGATTAAAAGTCAAGTGCTCTGCCAACTGAGCT
>CACZPW010000110.1 GCA_902783115.1 uncultured Ruminococcus sp.
ATCGAATTTACCGGAAATAAATTCAGAATGCTTGAATATAATGCAATAACAACGGAGGCGGGCGAGAAAACAACGGCAAGACTGCGTGCCATTTATAACGGTATGAATTATTTTATAGAAAAATATAATCCCGACGCAATATCAATAGAAGAACTGTTTTTTAACAGTAACCAAAAAACGGCGATAAAGGTTGCTCAGGCAAGGGGAGTTATCCTTTTGAGCGCGGTAAATAATAACGTGCCTGTGTATGAATATACACCCCTGCAGGTAAAACAGGCGGTGACGGGGTATGGAAGAGCTGACAAAACCCAGATACAGACAATGATAAAAATGCTTTTAAATCTCGATAAGATCCCGAAGCCTGATGACGCCGCCGACGGACTTGCGCTTGCGATAACACACGCACATTCAAATAAGGTAAATTCCTTGGGCGGGCAGGATATGAGCATTTGATGTAACAATCGTGTAATATTGGTGAAAAGTTTTTGAAATACAAAATTTTGTGAAAGTATCACAGATAAATGCTTGGAAAATGACTTAAAAATGTAAAAAATACACATATAAATATGCCAAATTTTAAGAAAAAGTTAAAAAATAGCTGTTTTCTTAATAACTTTGTAACAAATTCACAGTTGACATAATTGTAATTTTGTTGTATTATATTGGCAATGAGGAGTTAAATCTATGTATTACTATATAAAAGGAACCGTTGTTTTCAAGAATGAGAACAGCGTTGCGATAGATGCAAACGGTGTGGCATATCTGATGAACACGACGCTTTTGAGCCTTCAGAGCATCGGCGAGGTGGGCAGAGAAGCGACGATGTATACATACCTTCACGTAAGAGAGGACGTAATGGAGCTTTACGGCTTTGCGGGTGCAGATGAAAAGGATATGTTCATGCTGCTTATTTCGGTATCGGGAGTAGGACCAAAGGCGGCGCTTGCGATACTTTCGGTGCTTTCGCCCGATAAATTTGCGGTTTCCGTCATAACAAACGACGTAAAGTCTATCACAAAGGCGGCGGGCGTCGGTCCGAAGCTTGCGCAGCGTATCATACTGGAGCTTCGGGATAAGCTTAAGGACAGGGATCTCGGACTTGACGGCAATGATGACGCTGCTGCGGAATTTAATTCAGATAGCAAAAACGAGGCTGTAAGCGCATTGGTATCGCTTGGCTACGGTATAAACGACGCAAAGGCAATGGTCAAAAATGTTGATGCCGGCCTTGGAGTCGAGGATATAATAAAGAAAGCGCTTTTAGGCTTGTAAGGCGGTGATGAACGGTTGTTTGACGAGGATGAAAGATTTGTTACGGGCGGCTTTATTGATGAAGATGTTGAAATCGAGTCGGGTCTGCGCCCGAGAACCTTGGATGAATACATAGGTCAGGATAAGGTAAAAAGCAATCTTGACATTTATATAAAAGCGGCAACGGACAGACATGAGCCGCTTGACCACGTTTTGCTGTACGGACCTCCGGGACTGGGCAAAACGACGCTTGCTGGTATTATTTCCAATGAAATGGGAGTAAATATCAGGATAACCTCAGGACCTGCCATAGAGAAGGCGGGCGATCTTGCGGCGATACTTACAAATCTTAACGAGCATGATATATTGTTCATTGACGAGATACACCGGATGGCGAGGAGCGTCGAGGAGGTATTGTATCCGGCGATGGAGGATTATGCGCTTGATATAATAATAGGTAAGGGACCTGCGGCAAAATCAATACGCATAGACCTGCCGAAATTTACGCTTATCGGCGCAACCACAAGGGTGGGCTTGTTATCTGCACCGTTACGGGACAGATTTGGCGTTATAAGCAGGCTTGAGCTTTACAGTGTCGAGGATTTAAAGAAGATAGTTATACGTTCTGCGTCGCTTCTTAACGTAAACATTGACGATGAGGGCGCGGCGGAGATCGCGTCGAGGTCAAGGGGCACGCCCAGGATCGCAAACAGGTTTTTAAAGCGTGTCAGGGACTTTGCGCAGGTAAAGTATGACGGAAAAATAACGGTCGATGTTGCCGGGAACGCTCTTAAAAATATGGAAGTAGACGAGCTGGGGCTTGATATGACGGACACCAAAATGATGCTTACCATGATAGATAATTTCGGCGGCGGTCCTGTCGGGCTTGATACCTTGGCGGCGACTGTTGGCGAGGAGCCAAACACCATAGAGGACGTTTACGAGCCGTATCTTTTGCAGCTTGGCTTTATAATGCGTACGCCGAGGGGCAGAGTGGCAACAAAATCGGCTTACGAGCATTTCGGAAGGAAGTTTATTGAGGGATAAAAGTATTGGGATTTTATAAAATTTGTAAAGGAAGGGGAATGTATACCAGATGAAACGGTTAATTTTGGGTATTATATGCGGAATGATACTCAGCGTTTTTACAGTATGTAGTGCGTATGCGGACAGCATGATGCTTGAATATGACGGTGCGGTACACGAGTACAACGGAGAGGTGTACGCTCTTGTGGTGAACAACAGCGAGATAACCCCGCCGCTTGCGCCGATAATCTTTAACGACAGGGCGTTGGTTCCCGTCCGTGAAATATTTGAAGAGGTTGGAGCAACCGTTGAGTATGACGGAAGCGACCAGTCCATAACGATTTATAACAGCGATGCGACCATTGTTCTTTTTATAAATAACAATATTGCCTACATAAACGGCAGAAAAGTCGCAATTCCGGACAACGTTGTTCCAAAGCTCATTTCAAAGCTCGGCGGTGAAACAAAGACCATGGTGCCGGTAAGATTTATAAGCGAGAGTATAGGTATGCCCGTTGAATTTGATGCGGAGGAGGGTGCGATCCTGATTGCGTCCGACCATTATGATTTCAGCCGCCGTGCGGATAAGGCTGTGGAAACGCCTGTGCCTGTCGAAAAGGCAAAAATATATGATATTTCCTATAAAACAAGTGCGAAAAAGATCGACATAACCGTAACGAGCAATAAAAGGGTAGGCGATATTTCGGATTTCGTATTGAACGAGCCGGGCAGGCTTGTCGTTGATTTTTACGATTCCACGCTTACCGTAAACAAGGAGCTTGAGTATGTAAGCGGTGCGGGTATCGGTTCTATAAGATACGGCGATAACGGTGAGAGAGCAAGAATGGTAGTTGACAGTGAATATATACAAAGCTATGACATAAACCGTTTGTCCGAAACGCAGATTTTGGTAACCGTAAGGACAAATCCGAAAACCGAGGACACCAAGACTTCCGATGCGTCCATTACACAGGATACGGTAACGGAGCCCGAGGCGACTCCGACGCCTACAAAAAGACCTGTAAACGCAAAGGCGAACAGAGTGGTAATGCTTGATGCGGGGCATGGCGGAACGGACAGCGGAGCAGTGGGCGAGTATGAGGAGGAGCCTGTATACGAAAAGGATCTCACACTCTCCATCACATACAAGGTAAAGCAGATACTGGAGGAAACGGAATACGCACTTCCATGACAAGAACGGGCGATACGCTGCCGTCGCTGGTTGAAAGACCTACACAGGCAAACGAGGAAGAGGTTGCATTGTACGTAAGCATACATATAAATGCTGTGGATAATGCGCCGGAGGCGAGCGGAATAGAAACCTATTACGCGCCCGAGAATAATGAAGATATATACGGAACGACAAGCTCTGTATTTGCGACAAATCTGTTAAAGGAGATGCTTTCAAGCACAGGCGCGGTAAGCAGGGGAGTAAAAACGGCAAACCACGCCGTTACACGCCGCTGTAATATGCCGGCGTCGTTGGTTGAATGCGGATTCATAACCAATGAGGAGGAGGTTTCCCTGATGATAAGCGACGATTATCAGTGGAAGCTTGCACAGGGTATCGCACAGGGTATAATGGACACCCTGCCGGACATAAGACTGAAATAAAAAAACGGGAGTATATGTAAAAAGCATTTGCATATACTCTTTTTTTATGTTACAATGTACTAAATTCTTTATAAAGAGGGACAGTATGAAGACATCGGATTTTTATTATGATTTACCGAAAGAGCTGATCGCGCAGGAGCCGCTGAAGGAGCGAAGCTCATCAAGACTGATGGTGCTTGACAGAGAAAGCGGACATATAGAGCATAAGCACTTTTTTGATATAGTTGATTATCTTAATGAGGGCGACGCCCTTATTTTAAACGATACAAAGGTACTTCCCGCAAGGCTTTACGGTGCAAAGGAGGGGAGCGGCGGAGCCATTGAGTTTTTGCTTCTTCATAAGCACACCCTGGATACGTGGGAGGTAATTTTAAAGCCGGGCAAAAAGGCAAAGCCCGGAGCAAGGTTTGTGTTTGGAAACGGCGAGCTTTTTGCAGAGGTAACGGATATAGTAAATGACGGCAACAGGCTTGTAAGGTTTGAATACGAGGGCGTATTTGAGGACGTTTTAGACAGGCTTGGGCAGATGCCCATACCGCCGTATATAACAAAGAAATTAGAGGATAAAAACCGCTACCAGACCGTATATGCAAAAAATCCCGGCTCTGCGGCGGCGCCTACGGCGGGATTGCATTTTACGCCCGAGCTTTTGAAAAAGATAAGGGATAAGGGCGTAAACATAGGCTATGTAACGCTGCACGTGGGGCTTGGCACCTTCAGACCGGTAAAGGCGGAGGAGGTAACCGACCATAAAATGCACTCTGAGTTTTACATTCTGCCCCGTGATGTTGCGGAGCTTGTAAATATGACAAAGGCAAACGGAAAGCGGGTGGTGTCGGTCGGAACTACCACGACAAGGGTGCTTGAAACGGTTGGTATGGACGGCTTGCCGCTTGCGGAAAAGACGGGCTGGACGGATATTTTCATATACCCGGGAAAGAAATTTAACGTAATATCCGCGCTTATCACAAATTTCCACCTGCCCGAATCCACGCTTATTATGCTTGTAAGCGCATTTGCGGGCAGAGAAAACGTGCTTGATGCCTATAAAGAGGCAGTAAATGAAAAATACCGCTTTTTCTCATTCGGAGATGCGATGCTGATATGTTAAAAATTGCGCATAATATACGCATAATATGTTGACAAATAGCAATAATATGGGTATAATATAATAAAGGAGTTGATCGATATGGCAAAAGTAGCTACAAATATCACTATAGATGAGGCAACAAAGAAAGAGGCTCAGGTTTTACTTGCTGATTTCGGAATGGATCTGTCTACGGCTGTAAATATTTTTTTGAAGCAAATGGTTTATGAGGGCTCTTTTCCGTTTGCAATTACAAGAGAAGTACCGAATGATGAAACGAAAAAAGCTATTGAAAACGTCAGAAACGGCATAGGACTCAGTAAAGGATTTAATACTGTATCCGAGCTTATGGAGGATTTGTATGCTGACGATTAAATACGAAACAGCATTTAAAAAAGACTTTAAACGCATTGTAAAGCGCGGATATAACATCAAGCTTCTTGAAGAAGTAATCGGAATTCTGGCAGCGGGAAAAAAGCTGCCCAAAAAATACAAAGACCACAGTTTGACGGGAGATTATAAAGACTGTCGGGAGTGCCACATTACACCCGATTGGCTTTTAATATACCAGATTAACAACGGTGAGCTTATCCTTTATTTAACCAGAACCGGAACACATAGCGATTTGTTTTAATGTCAATATCGAAGTCCGCAAAACGGCTTGACAAAATTCAGAGCTGATGATATAATAGAGAAAGGAAAA
>CACZPW010000111.1 GCA_902783115.1 uncultured Ruminococcus sp.
GTGAATATATGGATATAACCGAAAACGAGAGGGGAACGTTTATCTTCAATTCAAAGGATCTGTGTATGATAGAGCATATCCCAGACCTTGTAAAAAGCGGGATATCGAGCCTTAAGATCGAGGGCAGAGTAAAGACGGAGTACTATGTGGCAACGGTCGTTGGCGCATACAGGCGTGAGATAGACAGGTATTTTGACGATCCGGAAAATTACACGTTCAATGTTGCCGAGTATGAGGAGCTTTGCAAGGTCTCGCACCGCCCGTACACCACCGGCTTTTATTATCAAAAGCCCGACGAAAATTCGCAGGTGTACACATCAAGCTCGTATATCAGGGATTATGATCTGATAGGCATTGTAACAGACTATGACAATAAAACACAGACGGCGACCGTTACACAGCGAAACCGCTTTTTCAGAGGCGATGAGATAGAGATAATGCGTCCGTCAATGCCATGGTTTTCGCAGACGGCGGACGGGCTTTGCGATGAGGACGAAAACGCCGTTGAAGTCGCAAACCATGCGGAGCAAATCTTGAAATTGAAGGTTTTGGAGCCCACCCCCGTAGGCTCGATGCTCAGAAAAAAAAGGGATTGAAATAATTTTTGAATTTTACATAATTATAATTGCAAAATTTAAGGAAGTATTATATAATATTTGGCAGAGAGTTTTATTATAAAGAAAGGTGATGTTGATATGGGATATATGGAAACCTATGAGCGTTGGCTTGTATCGGATGCGGTCGATGAACAGTCAAAAGCCGAGCTTTTGGCGATAAAGGGCGATAATAAAGAAATTGAAGAACGTTTTTACCGTGAGCTTGAATTCGGTACGGCGGGTATGCGCGGTATCTTGGGCGCAGGTACGAACAGGATAAATATATACAACGTGCGCCAGGCGAGCATGGGCGTTGCAAAATATGTCCTTGACGCAAACGGTATGGATAAGGGCGTGTTGATAGGCTATGATACGCGCCACATGTCAAGGGAGTTTGCCGAGGAAACGGCAAAGGTCATTGCGGATAAGGGTATAAAGGTCTACCTTTTCGACACGGTACATTCGGTACCCGAGGTATCGTTCGGTATCCGTGAGCTTGGCTGCGCCGCAGGCGTAATGATAACGGCGTCCCATAATCCCAAGGAGTATAACGGCTACAAGGTATACGGTCCCGACGGCGGTCAGCTTCCGCCCGAGGCTGTGCAGACGGTCATAGACGAAATGGCAAGAACGGATATTTTTGACGGAGTGACCTATACCGACCTTGATAATGCCATAGCTAAAGGCATAATTGAAACAGTAGGCCCCGAGCTTAACGAGAAATTTATTAACATCGTTATGACGCAGCAGCAAAATCCCGAGGCGGTAAAAGAAACCGCAGACACCTTTAAGCTTATATACACACCGTTCCACGGCACAGGCTCACGCCCGATAAAAGAGGTTTTAAAGCGTATGGGCTTTAAAAACGTGCTTGTGGTAAAGGAGCAGGATACAGAGGACGGCGATTTCCCGACAGTTAAATCACCGAACCCCGAAAACAAAGAGGGCTTTACCATAGCTATTGAAATGGCAAAGGCGAACGATGTCGATGTGATCATCGGCACAGATCCCGACTGTGACAGAGTTGGTGTTGTTGTGCGGGATATGGACGGAGTGTACCATACGCTTACGGGTAATCAGACCGGTGCGCTTTTGGTTGAATATATCTTAAGGTCAAAGAAGGAAAAGGGCGTTTTGCCCGATAACGGAGTCGTTATCAAAACCATCGTTACTACCGAGCTTGCCGCCGCCATTGCGCAGAGCTACGGCATGGAGGTTATGAATGTACTTACCGGCTTTAAGTATATAGGCGAGAAGATGACCGAGTTTGCAGAGCTTAAAAATCACACGTACCTTATCGGGTTTGAGGAAAGCTACGGCTACCTCGTGGGTAATCATGCCCGCGACAAGGACGGCGTTGTTGCCACGATGCTTATTGCCGAAATGGCGGCTTATTATAAGACAAAGGGTAAATCCCTGTACGAGGCTCTTCAGGATATTTACAATAAATACGGCTTCTATACCGAAAGGACCGTGTCATTTACAATGCCCGGCAAGGACGGTATGGATAAAATGGCAAAGATCCTTGCCGATTTAAGAGAAATACCCATTACAGACGTTGCCGGTATGGATATCGTTAAATATACCGATTACCAGAACCAGACCGTTAAGGATAGAAGGGGCGGCGTTGCCCCCTTAAAGGGCCTGCCCAAATCCAACGTGCTGCGGTACGATCTGTCCGATGAAAAAACCTATTTCATCATCCGTCCCTCCGGCACCGAGCCTAAAATCAAGGTATATCTCGGCACCTTCGCCGATTCAACCGCCGTTGCGGAGCATATAATAGACAAGGTATTGGGGAGCGTTCAAACCCAGCTCGGGCTTTAAATTGGTGATTTTTGCGCAGACCATTTCATTACGAACTCAAAAGGAGTGCGATGTACCTTTGTACTATCGCACCCCTGTTTTCGTCCGTTCTGCATCAAAAATCCCGCAATTTACAATCGGTGGATTTTGCGTAGAACGTAAACTATGAATAAAAATTGCTATCGGTGTATCAACATACTACCGATAGCGATTTTTGTCCATTCTGCATCAAAAATCCCACAATATGCAAAGGCGTTCGGATTATTTTCAAGGAGCATATAAGTGTCCTCTATTCAGATAAAAGATTTCTTGCGGCTATAGGATTATTTAAAGAGTTAACTATATATCCTATTATTTCATCAATATCGGTGTTGGCTTTATCCGTTACTCTAAGTTTATAAGCCATGTTTTTCTCTTATGCCATTGAGAGCCTGATAACCGTCAGTCACCTTGCCCTCTGTTATGGATTGCTCCGCCGCATAGAGCTTTTCATAAACACTGTTTATATACATGGCTTTTTCGTATGCTTCCATACTCATAATTACCATATCTCCATATCCGTTTTTGGTAACAAATATAGGACTGTCAGAGCTGTGACAAAGCTCTGATATTTCGCTTGTATTTTTTAAATCCCTTATAGGTATAATCTGTGGCATAGAATCATCTCCTTATGGTATTATTATACCATAATTACGTCGCGATGTCAAGAAAAATTAACCGTAAAATTAACGGTAGCGTATGGCGTGTCAGCCATATTGACAAATCAGCGGAGCAAAGGTATAATAAACAAAAACAGGATAAGAAGATGATTTTTTGAAAAACGATCATACTATTGATATGACAGACGGCGTTATACTGCCGAAGCTGCTGATCTTTTCATTCCCGATTATGCTGTCGGGAGTTTTACAGCTTCTTTTCAATGCGGCGGACGTAATAATCGTGGGAAGATTTGCAGGCAGCCGGTCGTTGGCGGCGGTAGGCTCCGTTACGGTAATTATAAATCTGATGATAACTCTGTTCATTGGTTTGTCGGTAGGCGGTAATGTTGCGGTTGCAAGGAATATAGGCGCAGGGAACAAAAGAGCGGCGTCGGATACCGTACATACGGCTATATGTATAAGCATTGTCGGCGGACTGCTTTTGGTGCTTATAGGCACAGTCCTTGCAAAGCGGATCCTTATACTTATGTCATCGCCAGGTGACGTTATCGACCTTGCGGCACTGTATCTGCGTATTTATTTTTTGTGTATGCCCGCGCTTTTGGTGTATAATTTCGGCAGCGCGCTGCTGAGGGCTCAGGGAGATACGGAGCGTCCGCTTATTTATTTAAGCATAGCCGGCGTCATAAATGTTATAATAAACCTTGTAACGGTCATAGTCTTTAATATGGGAGTGGCGGGAGTCGGAATGGCGACCGCTGTTTCACAGTACATATCCGCTTTTTTGATCGTGCGCTGTCTTATGAGAGAAGAGGGAGCGCTTCATCTTGACATAAAAAAAATAAAAATAAATAAAAGGGCATTAAAGGGAATTTTGCGTGTCGGTCTGCCGGCGGGTGTTCAGGGTATGATTTTCGCTCTGTCAAATGCCATAATACAATCGACCATAAATTCGTTTGGCTCGACCGTTATGGCGGGTTCGGCTGCGGCGGCAAATATTGAAACCTTTATATATGTGGCAATGAACTCGTTTTATCAGTCGGCGCTTACATTCTGCTCGCAGAACTATGGCGCGAATAAGCTTGACAGAATAGACAGGACCCTTGTCTGGAGCGAAGTGCTTGTGGCGGCGACCGGCGTGATTTTGGGCGGTGCTGCGATTTTGTCCGGACGCGTGCTTTTGTCGGTTTATTCAACCGATGCTTTGGTTATCGAAGCGGGTATGAGGAGGATGAAATATATTTGTTCGCTGTACGCCATATGCGGAATGATGGACGTATTTGTCGGCTCTTTGAGGGGTATGGGCTGTTCGGTTATCCCCATGATAGTATCGCTTGTCGGAGCCTGCGGAATAAGGCTTTTATGGATAGCCACCGTATTTTCGCTCTACCCGTCAGATACGGTTTTATATATGTCATACCCCATTTCATGGATAATAACGGCAGCGATACATTTTTTGTGCTATATGATAATAAGAAAAAGGATAAGAAAGCGTATGTCAGGCTATGCAAGGGTGGAATAAGATATGAAAATGCGTGTTACTGCCATAAATTTAAAGGATTCAAAGACGACAAAGAATGAACGGATAAAAAGAGCGGAGGAGCTTATTTTAAACAGCGGCGCCTCTGATCTGTATCTGTTGCCGGAGCTTTGGAATACGGGATTTTTTAACACGCATGACTATGACAAAAACAAAGAGCCTATCGACGGTATTACTGTGACAAAAATGCGTGAGACGGCAAAAAAACGGCGCGCATATATATTTATGGGAAGCTTTATCGAGGAACGGGAAAACAATCTGTACAATACCGCCGTTTTAATAGATAGACGCGGGGATATCGTCTCGTCCTACTCAAAGATACACCTGTTCGGGGAAGAAAAAAAGTACCTTAAGGCGGGCGAAAAGATACAAGTATGCGATACGGAATTCGGGAAAGCGGGACTCAGTATATGCTATGATATGCGTTTTCCGGAGCTTTATAGGAAAATGTCGGATATGGGCGCTCAGATTTTTCTCGTGTGCGCCGCATGGCCTGAGGCAAGGAAAGAGCACTGGGATATATTCAACCGTGTAAGAGGCCTTGAAAATCAGGCGATATTGCTTTCGTGCTGTTCTTCGGGAGATAAATATTCGGGTACCTCATACGGCGTGATGCCCGACGGACGTATAATAAGCATATCGGATAAGGAAACGGTGAGCTTTGAAGCGGACACAGCCAAAACAGAGGAATACAGAAGCGCGTTTGGCGCGTTGCGGGACAGAAGGATATTTTAGGGCGGCAATAATCCCGGTTTGTATATTTTGTACAAAAAGGCAGCTTGCAAAAAAGCGGGCTGCTTTTTTTTGCGGAAAAATTTAGCGTTCTTTTGGACATATTGCTTAAAAATTAAGAAAAAATTTATAGCTTTTTAACATTACCATTGACAAAATATACAAAAAATGATATGATAATACACGATTAAAATCACAACCAAAGGGAGGGTTCTGATGAAAACACAAACCAATATGGCTGCTCCGGCAGTTAAGAGAAAAAAAGGCTTTATGTTTTACTTAAAGCGTGACTGGGAGCTTTATGCTCTTGTGGTGATACCGCTTATTTTTATTGTGGTATTCAAATTCCTGCCGCTTCTGGGCTTATCCATCGCGTTTATGGACTATAATCCCATACTTGGATTTTCCGGCTCGAAGTTTGTCGGCTTTGACGTATTCAGGCAGATGTTTACATCGCCTGATTTCTATGTTGCATTGAGAAACACGATAGTTCTTAACATTTTTGATCTTATCTGCGGATTCCCCATGCCGATCATTCTGGCTATTTTGCTCAATGAAATAACCTGCGCATGGTATAAGAAGCTTACGCAGACCATTCTTTATCTGCCACACTTCTTATCGTGGGTAATCATTTCGGCTATTGCATATCAGCTCTTTTCGCCATCGACCGGTATTGTAAATATCATCATCGGCGCCATAACGGGTACGGGCGAATCTGCGCTTATTCCGTTCTTGACCGAGAAATGGCATTGGGCGGTAATGTATATCCTGCTTGCCGTATGGCAGAGCATGGGTTGGGGTACGATCATTTACCTTGCAGCAATAACCGGCATCAACAGCGATCTTTACGAGGCTGCGGATATTGACGGCGCAGGCAGATTCGGTAAGATCTGGCACGTTACGCTTCCGGGTATCAAGCCTACGATAGTCGTTATGCTTATCATGGCATTGGGACGTTTGATGGGCTCAAACTTTGAAAGAGTTCAGGCACTTTCAAACACAAATGTAACCGATTTCTCGGAGGTTATAGCTACATACGTATACCGTGTAGGTCTCGGTGCAAATAAGTTCAATATCTCAACGGCGGTAGGTCTGTTCCAGTCCGTTGTAGGTCTTGTGCTTGTACTCCTTTCGGACAGAGTTGCAAAAGCTCTGGGCGAGAACGGATTGGTATAAGAAGGGGGTATTAAAAAATGGCACAAACAAGAATTAACAGAGGTATAGGCTACAAGATAGCCGACGTACTGATCTACATATTTATAGGATTATTATCGCTTATCTGTATCGTTCCGTTTTTCCACGTTGTATCGGTTTCTATATCGGGTAACGAGGCGGTTTTGAGTAACAAGGTATGGTTTTTGCCGCACGATGTTACTTTCCAGGCATATAAAACGGTGCTTGGCGATCCGTCAATGATGAAATCGTTCGGATTTACAATACTTATCACGGTATTGTTTACGCTTTTGGGTCTTGCGCTTACGATCTGTGCGGCATACGCACTTTCAAGGCAGAGAATGAAGGGAAGATCCGTAATAAACACCATATTCGTCATCACAATGTACTTCGGTGCGGGCATGATCCCCGAATATATCCTTATGGATTCCTTAAATCTTTTGGACACCATGGCAGTGCTTATCCTTCCTCTTGCGATAAGCGCATACAATATGATAATTTTACGAACCGCAATGCAGGCGGTACCCGCATCATTGGAGGAGGCGGCGTCTTTGGACGGCTGCGGAGATTTCAGGATACTTGTTCAGGTAATGCTCCCGCTTGTTATTCCGACGCTTGCAACTCTGGCGCTGTTCTATGCGGTAGGACGTTGGAACTCATATTCGGACGCTCTTTACTATATACAGTCCGACAACTTAAAGCCGTTGCAGTTAAAGCTTTATAACC
This sequence comes from uncultured Ruminococcus sp., assembly GCA_902783115.1. GTDB lineage: Bacteria > Bacillota > Clostridia > UBA1381 > UBA1381 > 12844. Next base: position 7,233 of record CACZPW010000111.1, read on the forward strand.
TGGTTGCGGCTGCCGCCGATTCAAGCGCACTTGAGGGCGACGGAGGACAGACAGCCCAGGCCGAAGAGGTTGTAAAGTCGGCGACGATCATGTTTGCAACCATTCCGATTATTATAGTTTACCCATTCTTACAGAAGTATTTCGTAAGCGGTGCTATGGTCGGTGCTGTAAAGGAATAATTATAGGAGGGCATACAGACTATGAAATTAAGAAAAGTTATATCGGCAGTGCTTTGTATATCGGCGTTTGCGGCACTGACAACATCTCTTGCGGGCTGCTCTTTGGGTAACCGCGCGCCTGCTGTCATAGATAAAGAGGCGGTCATGTCCATACCGGATCCCGAAAACTATGTATATCCGGATCAGATCACTATAAGGATCCCCATATACGACAGAGGTCAGACGGGACAGGCGCCCGTAACGGACAACTACTGGACAGACTATGTACAGAAGGAATTTGGCGACAAGCATAATATAAAGGTGGACTTTATATCCATTCCCCGTGCGGGCGAGGTCACAAAATTCAATCAGCTTATGGCGGGAAAGGTATCGCGTCAGCCCGATATCATCTTCCACTATGACTATCCGCAGTGTATCACATACGCAAAATCGGGCGCATTCCAGACAGTGGATACGGATATGCTCAAAAAATTCGCTCCCGATTACTATAAGGCAACGGAGGAGCTTGATCAATACACCTATGTAAACGGTGAAAAGGTATTTTTGGCGGGCAGACGTCCCAGAGCTTACAATTTCGTAAGCGTTATCCGCCGTGACTGGGTAGAGGCAAACGGCTATACCGTTCCCGACAATTCAGCCGATTGGATCATAACCCAGGAGGAATACTATGATATATTGAAGTCGTTCAAGGAGAAGAAAAACGGCGGTCCGAACACCATTCCCATGGCGTTCTCACTGCCAAACGCAAACTTCTCAAATCACGGCTACAGAAATTATCCCATTTCCGCTCATGACTGGGCAATGTTTGCGGATCTGTCGGTTTGCTCGTTTACCTGGGAGCCTACCTATGAGCAGATAAAGTATAACAATAACCTGTGCAATATGGGACTTGTAAGCAACGAGTGGTATCTTGACAAGGACGGAAAGCAGTCAAAGGAAAGATTCTCATCGGGCGTACAGGGCACATACGGATTCTACTTAACGAAGGAATCTGCGGAAATATCGGCACTCCTGCAGAATCAGCCAAACGCAAAGCTGTCGCTTACCCCGTCTGTAAAGACGGAAAACGAAGGCAGCGGCGAGAGCGTTTTAAAGGGCGGCAGAGCCGACAACCCGTTCGGACTTATGACGGGCATAAACGTACACTGTAAGCACCCCGAGGCCATTATGATGTACTATGAATGGCTGCAGGATAATATTCTTACCATGCAAAACGGTATTGAAGGCATAACCTACAATATGACGGATGTAGGAAACGGAAAGCAGATACCCGTACTTGTTGACGGCTATGACGGCGTTGAAAGACTTAATTACAACGCAAACAAGGATATGTGGTGTCTTGTGATCGAAGGACGTGACTACGGCGATCCCGAGTTAAACCGCGCGGCGCAGGTATACACATACGCACCTAAGGGCTATGAGTATCTTATCGAGCAGAACTATGAAAGAAGCGTGGAAAACGACCACCTTAACTATATTGATTTCCTGTTCGACCGTTCGATCGACTCGCTGTCGGATAAAGGCTCGACACTGCTTAACGACTGGCAGAAATACGCTACCGACCTGTTCAACTGCAAGAGCGAGGAGCTTGATAAAAAGTATCAGACGTATGCAAAGGCATACTTAAAGGCGGGCTATCAGCAGATACTTGACGAAAAGGAAGCCGCATATCAGGATATGAAGGCAAATAACAAGCTGCCCGATCCGCTGCCCGAGGGCGTTATTTCCGACGAGGAAGCCGCAGCTCTTTACGGCGGGGACGGTAATCAGCCAAACATTACGCTTTCGGCGGATGAAAAAGCCGCTTTGGCGCAATAGTGACAATTAAAACAAAGGAGCTGTCTTATATAAGGCAACTCCTTTTTATATACGCTTTTTTCGAAGTCTTTAATAGAATACCGCAACCTCTTCATCGGGAGGAGTGGTGATTGATACGGAATCAATGTGCATAACGGGACCTTTGCCCTCATAAAGCGCGTTGTATTCCATGGATATCTTACCCGTGACCATTTTCCAGTCCCTGCTTCTTACCGTACCGGCACTGTCGCTGATACATACAAGCGGAAGATACTGTATATCCTCAACACAGCAGGTCATAACGTGCCGTCCCGCAAGGAAGGTGTTTTTAGGCATATCCTTTTCCTTTGCGCAAACACCCTTGAATTTTACGGTTTTACCCACATATTTGTTTACCTCGTCGTTGAGGTCACGGTAAAATACCGCATAGTCCTCATCCTTTATAACGACTACGTCTGCGTTCAGGTCGTAGGGAAGGGGATCCTCGATATCGTCGTAAGCGACTCTGCCGTCGGTAAATTCGTAAGCTATCTGCGCCCGCTTTGATATGCCCCGCACTATTTTGTGTACCTCTTGTGTATCAATGCCATCGCTTGCACGGTTCAATACGACAAGCTCGGTGCCCTTTATTTTATCAACGGTAAGCTGA
>CACZPW010000112.1 GCA_902783115.1 uncultured Ruminococcus sp.
AACGGACCGTCGGGGACGCCGGTCCCTGCAAATTACACAATGCGGTATTTTGTAGGGACCGGCATCCTTGACGGTCCGTTATATATCACTTTCAAAAAACTACAGCACGGCTTCCCATAACTCCGGATGCGGTCTTGCTATGACCTCGGTATTGATAAGGACTCCGCTCCTTGCGGCGATTGCCGCGCCCGCCTCAACGGCGGCTTTTACATCGGCAACGTCACCGGTCATGGAGGCAAAGCACTTGCCCGCCATACCCCGCGCAACACGAACCTCGATAAGCTCGATATCGCCTGATTTTACAGCGGCATCCGCCGCCTCGATAGCGCTTGCGGCGGTAAAGGTCTCAACGATACCAAACGCCTTTTTCTCCTTTACGCCGGCTGTACCGCAGATAGCCTCAAACACCTTTTCACCCAGATTACCGATAACAAATTTATCTATCAATGCGTCCTCGGCAATAAGGACTGCGCGGTCGACTGCCGCATGGATAGCGCTCAATTCACCGCCGACTATGGTAACAAATTTACCCGGGCATACCGACCCCGACGAAATAAGCTGTACACCTGCGCTCTTTAGCATTTCATCAGTCACGACAACACCCTTTGAAACATTTTTAACTTCAACCAAACCAATAGAATTCATTATTGCGTCCTCCTAAATCCAATGCACTCCCAAAAATCAGCGACCGATAGCAATATATGTATCCGTTACTTCCTTTACCGTGCCGTTTATGCTTGCGTGCATCGTAGTACCCAAGTCCTCAAATGCAGTTCTTGCAACAACGTCTCCGACGGCTACCTTATCGCCCGTTTTGACCGTTGGCGCTGCCGGCTTACCGACGTGCTGCTTGAGGTCTATATATACCTCTGACGGAGAAAATTCTATATTTCTTCTCTCTACCTTGTCCTTGACATATCTCCTTATGCCGAGTCTGTCAATAAGCGTCTGCGAAGAAACGAGCCTTGACGCTCTCTCCGCCCTTACCTTTTCGGGAGCCTTGTTATTCTGACGCTTTAAGCCGTGTTTTCCCAAAAGCCCCTTTGTTTCCATGGAAATCGCCTGCGGATCGAGATCCTGCTGGCACGCAATGACCGTACAGACGCCGCAGCCGCAGCAAAGCGCCGACTGCAAAAATGCCTCCGCATCATGCACCTCGCTGTGCGATGCGGCACGCAAGGTCTTATGTACGTTCAGGTCATAGCCCAGAAGATACCTCGGGCACATATCCGAACACATTCTGCAGTTACAGCACGCCGCAGACGCGCGCTTTAAGGTCATCTGCATTGGGCGGAGCTTTCTTTGAACGATGGAATGTGTTTTTGGGAATATCAAAAGCCCCTTTGTTGTTTTTGTGACCGTATCCTTATCAAGATCGACAAGCTTTCCCATCATGGGACCGCCGTTTATTACCGCCTTATCATCAAGGTCACGATAGCCTGCCGTTTCAAGCAATTCCTTTATCTTCATTCCGATAGGCGCTTTTACGGTAATATCCTCTTTGGTATCGCCGCCGATAGTGATATATTTATCGACTACCGCCTCCTTGCGGTTTACCGCTTTATAGATATTATAGACGGTTTCAACGTTTATTACCATTACCCCGACCATAACGGGGATAGCGCCCTCGGGTATTATTTTCCCTGTTGTTTCGTATGTCAGCACGACCTCATCACCCGCCGGATAGATGTCGGGTATCTCATGTATGCTTACCCTTGTACCTGCGAGCGAGGAAACTATCTTATCATCGAGCAGATGCATATTCTTACCCTTTATGCCTATGATAGCCTCGTTTGCGCCGATGGTATCGATAAGCAGGTTAAGCGTGTCGATCAAAGGCTTTAAATGATGCTCCAAAATATGGTGATCCACCATCATCAAGGGCTCACATTCAGCCGCATTTACTATTATCTGCTTAACCTTATCCGAAAATTTCCTATGCGTAGGGAAGCCTGCACCGCCTGCTCCGACGATACCTGCATCGTAAACGATTTTTACAAGCTCTTCAAACTTCATTGTTTTTCCTTTCCGGAAATATTGTAATGACTTCCGATGTTTGTTTTATGCCTGCTTTTCGTCAAGTATTCCGACGATAACGGCATCGACCGGAACGGTATCGTTCTTTTTGAGCGCAACTCTTGCCGCGCTTCCGGTCGCAATAATAACATCCTCGCCCATGCCGGCACCTACACCGTCGACCGCAACGAGGTACTTATCGGTAAGTTTTCCGTTTTCTATGCACTGAACAAGCATAAACTTGTACCCGACAAGCGCGTCGAGCTTATGCGTTGAAACAATGCTTCCGTATACTCTGCCTATAATCATTGTTCTTCCTCAATTATTTTGTAATGATTCTCACCCTGTCGCCTGTCTTTATCGCGCAGGCGTTTGCATCATCTGTGTCGATGTGCATTTCCGTATTGAATTCGGGGTGAACTCTTACCTGAACATCGTAAAACTTTGTCGGCTTTGAGTTTTCTATAACAACATCAACAAGGTCATTATCCTTTACACCGTACTTTTCGGCATCCTTCGGTGTGAGATGGATATGACGGTTTGCGATAATACAGCACTCGTTCAAGAATATGCTGCCCTTGGGTCCTACAAGCGCCATAGGGGCGGAGCCGTTTAATTCTCCCGACGGACGGACAGGCGGTGAAACCTTCAATTTGAATGTGTCCGTTCTTGAAATCTCGACCTGGGACTGCTTTCTGACAGGGCCTAAAACTCTTACGCCCTCTATGGTCTTTAAGTTGGGGCTTACAAGCGTTACACACTCCTCAGCCGCAAACTGGTCGCCCATAAGCATCTTCTTCGGGTGCAGCTCATAGCCTTCGCCGAACAGAAGCTCCAGATCCCTTTGCGATAAATGAACGTGGCGCGCGGAAACTCCGACCTTTATGCCGGATTCCTCCTCCTGCTCCTTCAATATGTCGACAACAGTCTGTGAGATAAGCTTTTCTAAATAACCATTATCCATTTTGCCAAACTCCCATTGTGCAGATGCGTTATGCTACCGCACAAAAATAATATATATTACAGAAATTTTAAACACAACAAACCAAGCCCCCTCAAAAACCGGTTACGGTTTGGGGAAAATTTCCTGTTTTTCGTAAATTATGTACCAAATACACTGCCGAGAATGTGGGTTTGGACTGCCTTATAAGACGGGCAGTCCAACCGTATATCTCGCTTTTGACCAAAATAATCAGTCGATTGCCGGTAAGATCTTCTCAACATCGTTGTGCGGACGGGGGATTACATGAACCGATACAAGTTCACCTAATCTTGCGCCGGCAGCCGAACCAGCATCTGTTGCAGCCTGAACTGCGCCAACGTCGCCTCTTACCATTACGGTAACAAGACCCGAGCCGATTCTCTCTGTTCCGATCAAGGTTACGTTTGCAGCCTTAACCATTGCATCGGCAGCCTCTATTGCAGCTACCAAACCTCTTGTTTCAACCATACCTAATGCTTCTACTGCCATTTTTTTATCCTCCTATTTTCCGGGCTTTGGCCCTGATTGACTTAAATTATTTTTTTGCCCTTTTTGAGGGACTTTTTATATGTTTAAAGCATTTTCTGCTCTAAATCCTGTTATTTACCGCTCTTTTGCGGTTTTTTTGTTGTCCTTTTCCTTGCCGTCGGCTTTGCAGCCGTTTTTGTTGCCGTCTTTGCGGCGCTCCTTCTGCCGACCTTGCCGACATGAGTTGCCGCCGATTCCGTATTTACAGGCTCGCTCTCCATATCGTTAAGGTGGAGGAACGGGAATATCTCAGGATGCGGGCGGGCTATCACCTGCGACGCCTTATATACCTTTTCGCCGCACTGCTTTGCCCGTCTGACGCCTGCGTCAACAGCCGCCTGCACCGATGAAATATCGCCTGTTATAACTATCGTTACCAGTCTGCCGCCGAGCTTTCGCTCCGTTGCGACAAATTTTACGTCGCCGGCTTTTAACATATCGTCAAGCATGATTATTGCATGACCTAAGCCGCTTACCTCAACAAGTCCAAGTGAAAATTCTTCAGCCATGTATATTACCTCCTTCTTTCCCGTTAAATCGTAGGTAATATCTTGGCAATATCGTCATGCGGACGCGGGATTATATTTACGGCGTAAACCTCGCCCAATTCCCTTGCCACCTTTTCGCCGGCGGCGACAGCCGCTTTTACGGCGTCGACCTCGCCCGTCACAACAACATTTACAAGACCCGAACCGATTTTTTCCGTTCCGACCAGGACAACCTCCGCCGCCTTAGTCATCGCATCGGAGGCTTCGATCGCGCCGGTCAAACTTCTCGTTTCAATAAAACCCAAAGCTTGCATAATATTAAATTATCCTTTCTGACAACCGAAGATCCTCTTAACCGTTCATCGGAATATGCCCTACCCTGTTTTTCCCGACGCTTATGCGCTTTGCCATTTTCATGGCGTCATCCGTCGGCCGGGGTATCACATATTTGCAAATAAGTCCCGACACGCTTTGGGCCGCCTCTGCCGCCGCTTCGACCGCTGCCGTAACTGCGGAAACGCTGCCCTGCATCTTGACCGCCATGATAAGCGGTACCTCTGCGGTTTCTGCGTTTGCGGGCTTATTTGAGTCTATTGCGATTATCTTTACATCAGCCGCCTTTGCCGCCGCGTCCGCTGCGGTTATGGCGGAGGTAAAACCGTACATTTCCACGATACCAACTGCGTCATTCATAGCTTTTTAATCCTTTCACCGGTTATTTTCACTAATGATCAGATCAAATCTTTTCTGACGTATGCTATCTTCAAGCCCTTCTGGGCAAGATTCGTTTCAAGCGCCTCATTCATTTGATCGAGCGGGAAACGGTGCGTTATAAGCTCCTTTATCGGCAAGCCTATCGCCTGCGCACGCTTTAAGAAATCGAATGTGGTTGCATAATCCCTTAAAGTGTACACCCATGAGCCTACAAGCGTTATCTCCTTTGAGCACAAATCAAAGTGCGGATTTATCGTTGCGTCACCGCCGTTTATGAAGAAGCCAAGCTCGCAGAGCCCGCCGCCGTTGCGGATAAACTTATAGATGTTTGCATGAGCAACGGGTGAACCCGTACACTGGAACGCAAAGTCTGCAAGATAACCGCCGAATGCGTCCTTTACCGCGCCCGCAAGCGCGTCTATACCCTTATGGTTCATAAAGTTTACGGTCTCGTTTGCTCCCATACGCTTTGCAAACGCAAGCCTCTGCTCGTTGCCGTCAACAGCAACGATGTTCTCTATACCCATTGTCCTCAATACCGCGATACAGATAAGACCGATAGGTCCGCAGCCCTGAACGACAACTCTTGAATTGAATCTGAGAATATTCGTCGTTTTTGCTCTCTCTACCGCATGGATAAGCACCGCACACGGCTCGATAAGGATCCTTGAATCAAGGTCAAGGTCGGACACGTTGAATATCGTTGAACCGCCCCTTACAAGTATGTAATCACTGTACCAGCCGTTTAAGTGAACGTCATCATCCGGCAAAAGTCCGTAAACGTCCGCTCCGCCGACGTTTTGCTTGTTAAGGTCGAACATCGTAATGTCGGGATCATCCTTGAATATCATACAGGTCACGACCTTATCGCCGATATTAAGCGGCTTTCCGGCGCTGTCCTTCTTGACATTCTTGCCCATCTTTACGATCTCGCCCGTGCCCTCATGTCCCAAAACTACGGGGATAAGTGAGAACGGATCGTTCTTGTACTCATGTGCGTCCGTACCGCATATACCGCAGCCCTCGACTCTGACTAAGATATCGTCGTCGCCAAGCTCGGGAATGGGGTACTGCTGCAGCTCAAAATGCTGTAATTTTGTCATCATGGCAACAGTCGCATTCTTCGGAATATCGCCGCCGCCCGACGGTGCGGAATATGACGCTGACGGAGCCGATGCCGGCTCTTTGCCCGTCATTTCCTTTAATACCTGCTGCACCAATGCAGCGATCTCATTTTCATTTATAGCCATTTTTATAGCCATTCCTTTCCGAGGTATAAAACAATAAATAACTCAAAATGCCTTGGCATTTTGCGCCTTACCTATTCCCTATTACCTCTTACTTGTCTGAATGAATTCAGACTCTGCTCTCCTTGCCTTAAATAATGTTAAGAGCGTCTGACAATACGCATCTTCTTATTCTCGTAAAGCTCCTGGGTGACGTTATACCCTCGCCCGTAGGCCCTGCTATGGTAAAGGTCGTCCAGCCCTCTGCGTTAAAGCCGATACCTGCATAGCTTGGCGCATTCTTTACAAAAATAGTAGTGCATATAGCCTTTGCATACTGCGTCATGTGGTCTACATTCTTTGAATGTAAGTGTGCGCTGTGACGGTTTCCGTGTTCAGCCTTTACCGCCATTTCAACAGCCTCGTCAAAGGTGTCGACTCTCACTATCGGGAGAATTGGCATCATAAGCTCGGTCTGAACAAATGCCTGTGAAAACTCCGTTTCACATATAATGCATCTTATATCGTCCTTTGCCTCAACGCCGATCGCCGCCAATATCTTCTTTGCGTCACGGCCTACCCAATCCTTGTTTATAACACGTTTCGGCTTGTCGCCCTCCTTCTTGGGCTTTGACCAGACAAGGACAACGTCCTCAAGCTGCTTTATCTGCGCGTCGTTTAAAAGGTATGCGCCGTTTTTGAGCATGTGATGTATAAGCTCGTCGGCAACGCTTCTTAATACGAAGCATTCCTTTTCCGCGATACACGGTAAGTTGTTATCGAAGGTACAGCCGTCGATTATATCCTTTGCCGCCTTCGGAACATCCGCCGTATCGTCCACGACAACGGGCGGATTTCCCGCGCCCGCGCCGATAGCCTTCTTGCCGCTTGATAAGAGCATCTTTACAACGCCCGGTCCTCCTGTCGCAACAAGCATTTTTACCGACGGATCGTTTACCATTTTGTTTGACGTTTCCATTGTCGGTTCCTTTACGGTACATACGATGTTTTCGGGACCGCCCGCCGCCAGTATCGCGCGGTTTACAAGGTCTACGGCGTATGCCGATATCCTCTTTGCATGCGGGTGCGGATTGAATATAACGCCGTTGCCGCCCGCAAGCATACAAATACTGTTACAGATTATTGTGCAGCTCGGATTGGTCGACGGAGTTATCGCGCCGATTATCCCGTAGGGCGCCATTTCGATAAGCGTAAGACCGCCGTCACCCGAAAACGCTCTCGTGTCAAGATCCTCCGTTCCCAAAGTCTTGTCCGCAACAAGGTGATGCTTTAAGGTCTTATGATAAACATTACCCATTTTTGTATCCTCGACCGCAAGCTTTGCCATTGTTTCCGCCTCGGCGTGGGTGAGCTTTCTTATCTCACTGATAATGTTTTCTCTCTGCTCCTTATTGTAGTACCTGAACGTCGTATAAGCCTTGTTGCAGGCAGCGATAGCCTCTTCCATGGTGTCAAACACACCCAGCTGGTGACGGGGCTTTTTGTCAAGTCCCGATAAGTCCATGCCCGAAAGCACATCACGAACCAGCTGACTTATCTTTTTTTCATCTACCAATTTGATTTAACCTCCTTATTCAGATTTTGGATATACGCCGACTGCAAGATCCGTGATTTTGCAGCCGCAGATATTTTGTCATTTCATACGAGCCTTAAAATATTCCGCACCGAGCTTTGAAAGTGCGATATCCTCTTCCTTTGTTCCGCCCGATACTCCGATACCGCCGAAAACCCTGCCGCCTGCTTCAAGCGGATAGCCTCCGCCCAAAAGCATTATGCCGTTTCCGTTTGTAAGTCCGTCAAGGCTTTTGCCCCTGGACTCACGGAGCGCGATATGCGTCGGCATTTTAAGCGCCACAGCCGTGTATGCCTTGTCCTCGGCGATTTTTACGCTTGCGATGTATGAGTTATCCATAGCGTGGAGCAGTATGGGATTTGCGCCGTCATTGTAAACGGAAACCACAACGTTTATACCCATTCCCTCCGCCGCCGCTTCAACGGCGTATGCCATTTCCTTTGCTACCGAAAGTGTAAGCGTATCTACGGGCTTTTTAAGACTCTCTTGGGTAACATCAAGCTTTTTTGCAACCTCTGACAGCAATTCGTCGATCGTTTTCAACTTCTGCTACCTCCTAAGAATTTTTATTTATTGTACTGTTCAAGGACTCTCTTTGTAACTTCCTTGACAATAGCCTCTATATCGGCATTTCCCGAAGGCGTCGGGCAAACCTGCGACGGAAGCGGCTGGAAGCCGTGATATGCTGCCGATGATTCAACGCCGTATTTCTCGTTCGCGTCAGTAGGCGACATTGCGCAAGTGTCGTCACCCGCATAGCAGCCGGGGCATAATTTCTCCATCGGGTGCTTTCCGGGTACGCCGAACTCTTTCCTTAACTCGACTAATTTCTTTACCTCGCCGCAGGGTATCTCCTGCTCTCCGCCGAGCATTCTCGCATAGAACAAAAGCTTTGCGTAAAACTCCGTTGACTCCATTCTGAAAAATGCGGTGTTCAAGTCACAGCCGAACGAAAGTGCGCCGTGATTTGCAAGCAATATCGCGTCATAGTCCTGAAGATACGGCGTCAATGACTCGGGTATCTCCATTGTTGACGGAGTACCGTACTGAGCTATCGGAACAGCACCGAGGAAAATAATAGCCTCCGGCATGATAAGCTTGTCAAGCGGGATACCCGCGATCGCAAAAGAGGTTGCAATCGGAGGATGCGCATGAACCACCGACTTTACGTCAGGTCTTTCCTGATAAACCTTTAAGTGCATCTTGAACTCCGACGACGGACGCCAGGGGCCGTTTGACTCCTTGAGCTTTCCCTCACCGTCGACCTTACAGATCATATCGGGCGTCATAAAGCCCTTTGAAACACCGGTAGGAGTTACATAATATGTATTATCGTCTATCTTGACCGAAAAGTTACCGTCGTTTGCGGCAACAAACCCGTCGTTATAGATCCTCCTGCCGATCTCGCAAAGCTCTTTTTTGATTTCATAATCTGATTTGTACATCTTATTCCCTCTTTTCTTTGTTTTATTTGGTATTATTTTGTTTTTGTTTGTATCATACACTATATCTTTATTATTGTAAAGTATTTTGTTAAAAAACAGGCATAAGAGCGTGTTTTTTCATACTCAAAAAACTTACCAATCAATACGCTGATATTTTACCATAAAAAGCACTGATTTGGCAAGTATTTTTTTCACATTTCACGCAAAATACGGTACTTTTTTTTGTAATACGATACATTGCACAAAAAAAGGAGCCGTCATTTGGTGACAATGACCAATAATATATGCTCCTTCGTTCATATATTCCGAATATACAATATATTGTGTGCGTCTCTTTTGTTCCACAATATCTGCATACGCCAAAATGCAGGCAAAAATACGCATAAAACCAAAATAAAACCAATAAAATCAAAAATTATATTACCCGGTATGCCGCTAAAAAATGGAAAGTTGAAAGTTGAAAACGGCATACCCATACGCCACAAACAACGGTTGGTCGTAAACGCCCAACCCTACAAGCGTACCAAATAACGGTTTTGTAGGGACAGGCGTCCCCGACTGTCCGTTGTCAACGGTTTTGTAGGGACAGGCGTCCCCGACTGTCCGCCGTTAACGGTTTTGTAATAACAGGTGTTTTGCAACGGTACGCCTTCCCCCGTAAATGTCCGCAGAGCGGCTCCGCATTGCTGTAGCAATGCTATGGGGGAAGGTAGGTTTTGCCGCCTTGACGGCAAAACTCGGATGAGGGGTTAAATCCTCCCACCCGAGAATAATGCAAAATTGAAGATTGCGGGAAGATAATATCTTCCCCTACGGCGTACCCATACGCCGCTTTGTAGGGACAGGCGTCCCCGACTGTCCGCTGTAATAATATCAATTCTGCCATATAAACCAAAATTTATCCGTCTATTCCTTTTGTTCCGTTACCGTTTCGGTTTGTGCGGTATTATCGACGGTTTTTGTCATAAGATTTACTATCAGAAGCGGCACAAACAATATCACAATAATTGTCAGCAAAAACGAAATACAGATTTTTTTCAAAACACATCACCTCATAATACGGATATGCAAAATATTTTCTTTTATGCAAAAACAAAGACGGTTTTTAAAAAACCGCCCCTGTTAAATGTATAATCCCTTTTATCCCTTACAACAATTATACAAGTAGATATTACCCGAAAATCTGCAATAAATCAATAACCAAAACGAAGGTGTAAAAAAAATGTAAGCGTTTATGTATCCGTATGTAACCGGTTTGAAAAACTAAAAATCAAAATAATCGGCAAAAAGGACGAGCGCAAGCACCGCCAAAAGCACCTTATCGTCACAGCCGTCCATTAAAAGCGCAAGGATCACAACGCCTAAAATTATATCATCGGTCTGAATGCCAAAAGCCGGTTTTTCGCAATTTGAAGCCGGCGTTTCCTCTTTTTTTACGTCCCTGCTTTTTTCGGTTTTTGCCACCTTTTCCTCACGCTTCGGCGCACTCATACTGTTATAGCGCACAGGCTCGGGCATATTGTTCACGCTGTAGCTTCTATACATCACCAAACCCCCTTTTTGCCAAATCCCACGCCTATTTATTCTTTAAAAGCATTGCCACCTTTGAAACGTTCAAAAGCCTTATGGCGCTGTCAATGGATCTTTGCCTGTTCTTTCGCATATACGGCTTTAGGGACTCCAAAAGCCTTGCGCGGCTGTCGTTATGCGTATCCGACAAGACCTTGGCAATATTTGAAAGCTCGCCCATATCCATTGAGTCGCTGCCGCCCGCAAGCGTGCCGATAACGCTTTTTATTTTATCCTCCGCATCATCGCCCAAAAGCTCCTTAAGTGCGTCCGCCATTACTCACACCCCCCGTTATCTGAACTTTTCAATAATATCCGAAATATCCTTTGCCGAAAGCTTTGAAACCGTTTTTTTAACGGCATTTGCGTCCATTGCCGAAAGCTTGGCGATAAGCCTTTCCTTATCGCTTTTAGTTATGCTGTCCTTAAAATCCATACCCTCCTTGGAGTTTAAAAAGCTGTTTATCTGCCGGATCTGATTCTTGTCAAACTGCTCCAATATCTGCTTAAATTTATTGTCCATCCTTATTACTTCCTTTCTCATAATCAATATTCCCTTATATCTATTTATATGCCTGCAAATAAAAAAGGAGTATGTACAAAAATGCAAATACTCCAAATATGACGCCATACCGGTTAGTCAAGCACCTCAACGCTTACTATCATTCCCGAGGTCTTGATGTATTTTGTATACAGATCGACCACACGTCCTACCGACAGCTCGGTCGCATCGTCAAGGATATAATTTTCATCGGATTCCTTACCGTGCGCGTCTATGGTTACATAGCAGGTGTTGCGTTCGGGGTACTCCGCATAGGTTACACGCCCGTCTGCGGTAGTGGATTCCGCGGTTGCCGGCTCTGATACGACGTCGACTATCTCGCCCATATTTTTCTCGCTTCTCTTATCGGTGAGCGCGCCCTTCTTCTCAAGCGCCGCAACGGAGCAGTCCCGTATACGCTCGATCTTCATAACATATCTGAAATTCTTTTCCGACTCGACAGCGCCCGTTATTTTGCTCCCGTAACGAACCAAAAGACCGGCGATAACAGCGATTATCACGCAGACTATCGCAATATCCACAACGCTTACCTTGCCAAAAAGCTTACCCTTTTCATCTATAATCATCTTAAGCCGTCCTCCTTAATCTTCGATTTCAATAATGTAGCCCATTGCCGCATAGCCCTTGCCTCTTACGGTCGTTTCGGCTCCGACCTTTAATACCGTACTTCCGACGGTTATTGCAGTATCGGAGACCTTTGCGTCCGCCGCAACGGTCACCTCAATATCGCATTTGTTGTCTATCTCCTGCCTGATGTATTCGCCCTTTATACTGTCAAACGCGATTTTTTCGGCAGGCTTTACAACCACGTCCGAAACTATTCCACCGTCCTTTTCGGTAAGGCTCAGCGTTACGGCATCGCCAACCTTTATCGCCTCGCCCAATTCAGGCTCCGCGCTTGATATCAAAACCGTACAGTTTATGGCGGAGTCCGTTTTGCCGCCCAAAAGCCCGGGCATAAATTTTACCGCTCCCAACGTAAGTACCAAAATCACCGCTATGATTATAACGGCGTCTATTACCGTAAATTTCGTTTTTTTCATTGTTATATCCTTTCCTTTCTGATGGTACCAATAGCATGAATAATTCAAAATGCGAAAGCATTTTGCACCTTACTTATTCACTATTCCTTATTACCTATTACCTGTCTGAATAAATTCAGGGACGGAATTTATTCAGACTACTATTCCTCCCATTACATCATCATACATCTTCTCGGTATTTTTAGTCATTGCCTGTGCGGTAAACGTGGTTTTAAATACCTCTCTTGCGCCCTTTGAAAGCCTATCGTAAAGCTCTTCATCCTTAAGCACTTTTTCAAGCGCCGCAGAAAGTGCCGCCGCATTTTTCTGCGGGAATATGAATCCGTTTACACCGTCCTTTATCACGCCCGGATTCCCGCCGAAATCCGACACTACGGCAGGTATTCCTATGCTCATACCCTCCAAAAGCGCAAGACTTGTCGCCTCTGTTCCGTAGGAGGCGTTCACCTGTACGTCCGTTATCGACATAAGCTTGTCAACGTCCGTTATAAAGCCCGTAAAGATTATATCCCTTTCACGCCCGAGTTCTTTGACAAGCTTTTTCAATTCGTCCTCATACGAGCCTGTGCCCGCAATAAAGAATTTTGCGTTTATACCTTTTTTAAGAACCGTATCCGCCGCTTCGATAAAATATTTATGACCTTTTATATCCTCAAGCCTTGCGACGATCGAAACCACCTTCCCGTCACAAACGCCGAACCGCTCCCGCAGGGCTTCCTTTTCCACCCCGTCCAAATCGGCAAGTCCGTCAACCCCGTTTAAGATCACTCTTATTTTTTTCGGATCTATTCCCGTATCGGTAAGGTTGTCCTTTGCGGCATCTGCGACGGCTATTATCCCGTCCGCAAGATAATTGTTCACCGCCCCGTTTATAAGCTTTCCTATGCCCTTTGATATTTTCGGGCTTGGCGGGAACACGCTGTGCCTCGTATATACGACCTTTACCCCCGACATTCTGCCCGCTATCCTTGCGCTCATACTGCCGTGAGTATGTACTATATCGGGCTTTTTGGCATCAAACACCGTTTTGAGCTTGCGTATGGCGCCTATATCAAGCGATTTATCCGCCATGCCGCCTATCTCCGTCACTCTTACGCCGAGCTTTTCTATATGCTCCTTGAGCAGACTGTTTTTGGGAAGTATTACGGACACCTCATATTTTGTATAATCAAAATTTTCAAGAAGCGTAAGCAGGCATTTCCCCGCGCCGCCTATGTTGGTATCGGAGGAAACCTCAATTACCTTTATCAAGCGTTTGCCCCTCCTTTCCTATATGCCAAAAGCTCATACCTACAGCCATGACCATTATGAATATCGCCATGACTCTGTAGTTATAGAACGTATAGTCAAACATACTCTGCGCCAAAAATCCGACCACTCCCGAGCCTATCGCAAGCGCAAGCGCCGAATTAAGGCTTTTTTTATCGTCAAATCTGTAAGCGTCCGACATTTTCTTTAAAAATATCGCCTGTGTTACCAAAAATACTATCAGTGCCGCCGCGCCCGCCTCAACTGTAAGCTGTAAAAACAGGTTATGCGAATGCGGAGCCGCTATTGCGTTATAGGAGAAGAACGGATAGACCTCATTGAACGCACTCTCGCCCATTCCTATTCCGCCGAGCCAATAATGCTTTAACATTCCCAGCGTACCCATCCATATAAATACTCTGTACGAGGTCGAGGTATCGTCCATATTTCCTATGCTCAAAAATCTGTCTACCATCGTCTGAGGTATTATAAACGGTATGATGCACATCGCCACCGGTATAAGCGCCCACAGTCTGCCCTCGTAAAAGGTGATAAACACCACCGCCGAAAGCATAAAGCCTATCCAGCAGCCTCTTGACTGCGTAAGCACAAGACAGAGTGCCAAAACCGCAAATATCGCCAAGTATGCCCATTTTGCAACGGTTTTTGCCTTGAAGCTGAGGAAAAACGCCGCCGCAACGGGCAGAACCAGAAGCAGGTACTCGCCCAGCACGTTCGGATTTCCAAGCGTCGAATACACACGCATCGTTGCGTCCTCAAACATTTCCTCGTCTATCCATGCGTTATTCGTGTTCCAGCCGAACACGTACTGTGCAACGCCGTAAAGCGCCACAAGCGCACCCGATATTACAAATACCTTTAAAAGCGCGTGTAATTTTTCCTCATTATCCACCGTGTTTATTATGACAAAATAATAGCCCATAAACACGAAATACATCGCCCATACCTTCAGGCTTTGCCTCGGCGCAAACGAGAATACGGAGGATATAAGCAAAACCGCAAGCAAAACCGCAAGTCCCACGCCGACGGAGTCCGTCCGCCATTTAAAGCCGCCGTCCGTCACAGCCTTTATAGCAAGCGACAGCATTGTCCACAGGACAAGCCCCGCAAGTGCCATCGTCGGCACAAACGGAGCTGCAAACATCGCAAAGAACACACCCGCCAAAGGCGCATACATAACTGCCAAAAGTCCGAACAGCGCAAACGGTATTCCTGCGCCCAATATCCCGATAACTCCTGCCGCAGTACCCGTTACAAGACCGGTAAGTCCCGATATTATAAGCCTTTTTACTCCGTGTGTGCTATCCTCGCAGTATGCCTCGATATCAAGCTCCCTAAAGCCCGCGCACGATTTTATAAATCCGACCGATACGCTGTTGTTTAAAAATTTCATTATATTGAAGCTTGTAAGCGACATTACCGCACCCAGCACCATTGCAATAATTCCGCCTATGACTATGCCGCCGCCCAAAGCCGCCTTTACAAGCATATACGAAAGCCCCATGGTAAGAAGCATGATCCCGAAAAATTTTGTGTTTATCGCAACGAAATTATTGATGTATATTTTTGCCGCGCCGCATATAAAGCTGTTTTTAATTTTTTCATTTATAAATGCGCCGAGCTTTGTTTTTATCAAATCCAAGAACGACATGGGCATACGGATAAGCCGCACAAAAACGCCCTCATCGGTATACGAACGCTTATCCTTTCTCAAAAGCGTGATTATGGCGCTGTTACGCCACGATTTTGATATTGCGCCGCACACCGCAAAAAACGCTTTACCGGTTACGCTTTCCGCAAAAATTTTCAAAAAGCCCTGCCATGCGGCAGTAATCCATGAAACAATCATACTCTGCATAATATTATCCTTTCTTTAAAAGTGAGCGTATCTCCTTTACCTTAAGCACCCATACCAGCACCGCATATATTATAACGCCTGCCGCACCCGATACGGCGCATACGATGATATTCCCCATAAAGCCGCCAAAATACATTGAGAGCGCCCTGTATATAAAACACACCGCAGCGCCCATGACGGCCGCCGATAGGAGAGTTTTTATCAGCGTGTCAAGATCCGCCCTTCCGAATGCGTCAGGCACCTTTGTTTTTAAGCACACAGCGTTTAAAAGCGCATTTACAAGCGAGCCTATTGCCGCCGCAAGCGCAAGACCTTTTACTCCCATAACGCCGAACAGTATATATGCGAAAACAATATCCGCAAGCATGGATATGATTGAGTTTATCATGGGTATTTTGCTGTTATGCATTGAAAAGAAGGTCTTTGAAAGGACCTCGTTTATCGAAAGCCCGAACATTCCTATCGCATAGCACGAAAGCGCCGACGCGACCACCGCGACATTGTCAAATTCACCGTGT
>CACZPW010000113.1 GCA_902783115.1 uncultured Ruminococcus sp.
CGTCAACCATGCCGCCCGGTCCTACTGCTACGACCTCGGCAACCTGTGGCTTTTCCTGCGCCTTTGACGTGAGAATGATACCGCTTTTTGTTGTTTCCTCTGCTTCAAGCATTTTAATAACAACTCTGTCTCCCAACGGTTTGATGTTCATATATATTACCTCCTATGCTTTATTAGCTTCTATTTGTTAGCACTCAAAACCTCTGAGTGCTAACAAGTATAATTTACCACCATTGCACATTATTGTCAAGCCATTTTATAACTGTTAAAAATTTGTTTACAAATATACCGATTTTATGAAACAAAATCCTCAAATACACTTAGTGCATCCTTTATATCGTCAAATTTTATACCCTTTTTCAGGCGTTCTATATCGGCTTTGGGATATACGTTTTCCGCTATTGCACACTGCGCTATACTTGCGGTATCGCCATTATGATGCTTTATAATGACAAGCATACCCCCATCAAGCGACACTTCATATACCGTATCGCCCGGCGATTTGTCCGCCGTATTCTCACCGCCCTCGTATACGCTTGCATAGGACGACGTGCTTATCGCCTCATCCTCCGTTTCATAAATCTTCTTTTGTACGCTTGCGCCGTGAATATTCCCCGTGTAATAGCCTATGGCAAAAAACAACCCTATAAGTAATACATACGCCAATATTCCCATACCATACTTTAAATTTTTCAGCTTTTCCATTTATCGTTCCACTCTTTCTTTGCTTTTGCTCTTATTTTTGACATTTATATACATTTTCATACGGGTACTTTGTTAAAGCTAAAACTCGACTGTTAAAACATTTCCAAATTAAAGGCTTCCCCTGGGTGGGGAAGCTGTGAGCTAACCGTTCACAGCTTTTTTCGTATGCCAAACCGTTCTTGCTATACATCAAAAATCCGCATAAAAAATTAGTATTGCAAATTGTAAAAATATGGTCTATAATATAATAAGGTTAGTAGTATTTTAATATCCTTAGTTTAAGGAGGAACAAATATGGCAGACAGAAACAGAAAAAATCCCGAAAACAACAGCAACGATGATTTTGATTGGGATGAATATGATTTTCTGACCTCGGGAAGGTCGCAAAATCCGACATATTCAAGGCGGAACAGAAGCACCGCCTCCGGCGGCTCAAGAAGCGTAAAAAGAACGCCGTCCCAACAAAACACATCAAAGCCTGCCCAAAACGGTCAGAATACCGCGCAGAAAAAAAGACCGGCAAGAAAAAGGCGCAGGAAGAAAAAGCAGCTTACCCCCGAGCAGATACTTATACGCAAGCGTATAAGAACGGCTTTTTTGGTTGCCTGTCTTTTGGTTGTTGTAATATCCTCTTCGGTTGCCGTAGGTATGTATGCGGCGGTATCGAGAGAAATAAAGGATATGAATATAAAAAATCTCGCTCTTAATTCCACCTCGTTTATATATTACGAGGACGCATTCGGGCAGGAGCGGGAGCTTGAACAGATACAGTCCGACAGCCGCCGTATATGGGTGGATTCGGACGCCATACCCGATATTATGAAGGAGGCTATGGTATCTATAGAGGACGAGCGTTTTTATAAGCATAACGGCGTTGATATAAAGCGTACCTTCGGCGCAACCGCAAAATACATTCTTGCAAAGGTCGGTATCGGCGATGCAAGCTACGGCGGCTCAACCATAACGCAACAGGTAATAAAGAACATAACAAACGAAAAAGAAAAGACCTCGATGCGTAAGATAAAGGAAATGATGCGCGCCATAGCCTTGGAAAAACAGCTTACAAAGGACGAGATACTGACGCTTTATCTTAATATCGTATTTTTTGCAAACGGCTGTAACGGCGTCGAGGCGGCTTCAAACGTATATTTTGCAAAATCCGTTTCAGACCTTACTTTGGCGGAGGCGGCGTCCATCGCCGGCATAACGCAGTTCCCTGCGCAGTACGATCCGTATGTATATCCCGAAAACAACATACGGAAAAGAAATATCGTTCTGGGAAAGATGCTTGAGCTTGGATATATAAATCAGGAGGAATACAATTACGCTTCAACAAGCGATCTTGTGGTTAATAACGCCTACCGCGAGCAGGGTACGAGAATTTCCTCGTTCTTTGTGGATCAGGTCATAAACGACGTAATAAACGATTTGCAGATAAAGAAGGGCTATTCACTTGATTTTGCAACTCAGCAGGTGTATAACGGCGGACTCAAAATAATATCCACAGTAGACGTTGATATCCAGCAGATACTTGAGGACGTTTATTACAACGCCACAGGCTTCCCTCTTACAGGCATGGGCGCGCAGTCGGCAATGGTGATAGTCGATCCCTACACAGGCAAAATACGCGGGCTTATCGGCGGTCTGGGCGAGAAAACCGACGTAAGAGGCTTTAACCGCGCAACCCAGGCGCAAAGGCAGCCCGGCTCGTCGATAAAGCCGCTGTCCGTTTACGGGCCTGCGGTCGATCTTGGCAAAATCACGGAGGCGACAAGCGTTATAGACGAGGAAATAACCATAGGCTCGGATAATTGGAAGCCCAAAAACTCATACCGCGAATTTTTGGGCGCAATGACTGTAAAGGAAGCCATCGCACGTTCGTCAAATATACCGGCGGTAAAGGTGCTTGATATGATAGGTCTTTCAAGCTCATACGGATATCTTCAGAACAAGTTCCATTTATCGTCGATAGTTCCCGACGATAAAAACTATTCATCGCTTGCGCTCGGCGGTCTTACAAGAGGCGTATCGCCGAAGGAAATGGCGGCGGCATATTCCGTGTTTGTAAACAGCGGCAAATATATTGCGCCGTATACCTATACAAAGGTCATAGACTCGACCGGGCAGATACTTCTTGAAAATACTGCCGATGCAACTCAGTCAATGAGCGCGGCGGCGGCATATATAACCTCGGATCTTCTGTATTCGGTAGTAAACAGCAGCGTCGGTACGGCGCAAAACGCAAAGCTTTCAAGCGGTATACCGACCTACGGAAAAACAGGTACTACGGATGACGATTTCGATAAGTGGTTTGTAGGCTTTACGCCGTATTATGTGGGCGCGGTATGGTACGGATTCGATTCCCCATCATCGCTCTCAAACGCAGGCGTTTCCGGCAATCCGTGCGTAACGGCATGGAATGAGGTCATGGAAAGAGTTCATCAGTATCTGGATTATAAAGAGCTTGCACGGCCTACAAATATTGTGGAAGCGACTGTTTGTCTGTATTCGGGCATGCTTGCTTCAAACACCTGTAATGCGGTTACTGCATATTTCGTTGACGGCACACAGCCAAAAACGGTATGCAACAGCTCACATTCATCGGGTGTGCGGTCAGGCACGAGTACCCCGCAGCCGACAACCACGCCTAGCACGGCGCCTACACCGCGCGCGATCGAAACGGTCACGTTCCCGCCGTCGGCGCAGAATACGACGACCGCAAATACTCCGGATACACCCGCAACGGGTAACAGCGAAACAACAAACACCGGCACATCCGACGGCGGCGGCTCACAAGGTACCGAAACCTCTGACGAGGGCTCGGATAATTCGGACACAGGCTCCGATGATGCTTCCGAACCGTCACAGATAGACGCTTCGTCGTTTGGTGCAGATGCGGTCACGTCCTCAGAGGAATAACGGATAATTTTAAAAGAGCTGATGCGATTTTCGCATACAGCTCTTTTTGGGGAAAAATATGGAATTTATTATTTTGAAGACGCAGCCACCGGCGCAACGGTAAGCGCTATATTGAGGTTTCCGTTTCTGCACCGCAGCTCGTTTATCAATTCCTGCTCATTTACTCCGTTTTTCATAACCACGTTATAGGTAAGCTCAAAAAGTGAGCCGAGGTCTGCAGTTTTAACCTTTGTAAGCTTATAGCCGTTTGTGTACCTACCCAGTATCTCATCAAACACGCCCTCATAATTAAGATCCTCGGGGATATTGACCTTTAATATCTTTCTTGTGCTCTTTTGTGAAAACGCATTTGTCGCATGAAGTATGAACATAACTGCGCAAAGCCATACCGTAAATACCGCACCGTAGCCGTATAAGCCTATTCCGCACGCAAGACCTGCGGCAATGTCAAAGAATATAAAGCCTATATCCTTAGGATCGCCGGGTGCGCTTCTGAATCTTATGATCGTAAGCGTACCGGCAAGGGAAAACGCCCTTGCGATATTGCTCCCCACAAACAGGATTATTACGGAAAGTATCACGGGCAGCATACAAAGCGTGACCGCCATGCTCTGCTGATAACCGTCCTCTTCCTTTGTCTTATAATATGTAAACGCTATCAAAAGCCCCAACAGAAGCGCCGCACCCATTGATACAAGCGCTGTGCCTATAGTAATCGTTTCCTCCGTATTTGCCAGAATACTGTTAAATAATTCGTTCATTTTCAAATCTCCTTCATATTTCAGACCGCAAGCCTGTGTGAAAGTCTGCGCTGTTTAAATGTTTCAAAAATACTGCTATGCACCTTTTGTTCTTCCCTTTGAGGCGCTTCATACGGTATTACCGTATTATTGTGCTTTTTCCTTATATACCGGGTATATTCCGTTCCGTATTTTGAAAAGCTTTCCCTCTTTATACCCAGGCGGGAGAGTCCTTTACAAAGCCATAAGGGTTTTGCCTTGGCGGTCTTTATCTCCATAAGATAAACGCCGTCCTCTAAAAGCTTTTCGCCGTCATCTCCCTTTTCAAGTCCCGTATCAAAGCGTCTTGTGCGGATATTTACGTCAAAGGATATTCTCAGATCCGGATTGTCCTTTTCAAAGTAAGCAAGTCTGTCATAGGCAATGTATACCTTCGGCACCAAACGGTAGTTCTTTAAAAAATACGCTATCTCGTTTATTACCTGCATATTCATATAATCCTGCTCAACGGGCTTTATACCCGTTTTTATAAACTCATACGCCTCGTCAAGCTTAAGCGTTGTTCTTCTTTTATTTACTATCCCCGCATACTTTTTCTTTATTTCAAGGAATACCTTGTCTTCATGCCCCGGCACACCGTATGAACGGAGTCTGAGCTTTTCCTTGTATTCCGGTTTTGCAAGGGAGCGTCTTATAAGCTCGTTATCCTCGGTATCATAATAAACATTTGCTATGGTGTATGGTTTATGATCCTTATTGTATTTATCCGGAGTCATATGCTCATCAAGCACTTTTACGATCTCGTCAAACTGTTCTTTGTTGAGCCTGTATTTATGCTCATATCTGTTAAATACCTCAATTGCCATTTTTTGTCACCTCATTTTCATATCTTTCATTTGTTATTATAAACGCCGAATATTAAATCTACCTTAAAACGGAAATTTATTTATGAATATTTTGTAAACAAAAAAAGAGCCGCATAATAAAGCAACTCTCTATACGATTTTGCACTGTAGCTACATATATTGGAAGCTTTTTAAATCCTTTTTAAAAATCATGGCAACTTCCAAAATCAAGATGATATTTTTCAAATACACACACTATTTGCTCAACTGTCTCAAAGTCATCATAAGCCTTATTTAATATTATATTTTGTATTTCTGCCAACGCATTGATGGCTGTAGTATCTGCTATCTCGTCGCCATTTATTTGAAAATCAGATAATCTACTTTCAATAATATCATATATGCCGTTCTTTATAAGTTCTGTTTTTATATTCATAACTATCCCTCACTTTAATTTCATACAGCCATTATACATCTTTTGCGTACTTAAATCAAGTACATTTTGAGTTTTGATCTTAAAAAAATGCTAAAATGAGCTTAAAATAAGTACGAAATGAGGTAACACAATGTCTGAAAAGAATAAGCATATAGGTTTACGCTGTACGGAGGAAGTGCTTAATAAACTTAAATATATAGCGGCTTACAACGGAAGGTCTATAAACGGCGAGATACTGTACCTGATAAACAGTGAAATAAAAAAGTTTGAAACAGAAGTTGAAAAGATAGAAACTAAATGATTATAAAAAAATCACGCCTTTAAGCACAAACCGGCTTATCGGCGTGATTTTATTATCCGTTGATTATATGCGTATTTATTTTTACGATCTTTTCCAGACCTCAGGCATAAATAGCATAAGCACGGGGTAAAGCTCCAGTCTGCCCGCAAGCATATCTATCGACAGCACGATTTTTGACAGCACCGACATATCGTGGAAATTACCGGCGGGGCCTATCATCTTACCCAAGCCCGGGCCGATATTGTTGACCGTTGTCACAACAGCCGTTATTGCCGTTTCAAGGTCGATTTTGTCAAGACTTAAAACTATCAGGGACGCAAACATAAACACGATATAGCATACAAAATATGTAATAACTCCGTATACCTCGTCCTCATCAACGGTTCTCGAATCGTTTTTGATAGTAAGCACACGCTTTGGGCTTACGCTTTTGCGTATTGCGGAAAATGCCGATTTTACAAGCACCGACACCCTTAAAACCTTCAGACCGCCGCCGGTCGAGCCCGCACAGCCTCCGACAAACATAAGTATAAATATTATCGTTTTTGAAAGCTGCGGCCACATATTGAAATCTGCCGTTGCATAACCCGTTGTGGTCACGGCGGAGGACACGTGGAACAAAGCACGCCTGAATGCAAGCTCCGCGCCGCCCGACATCTTATAGATATTGAGCATTATAACAACTGTAGCCGTAATAATGATTGCAAAGTATGTTTTAAGCTCCGAATTATTCCTTACCTTACTGAATTTTTTGACCAACAGCAGGTAATAGATATTGAAATTTATACCGAACATCAGCATAAATGCGGTTATGGTATACTGTATATACGGGCTCTGATAATAACCGATGCTTGCGTTTTTTACGGAAAATCCACCCGTACCCGCAGTACCGAACGCATGAACAAGACTGTCATACACGCTCATACCGCCGAAAAGGAGCATCAAAAATTCAAAAAATGTCAAAAACGCATACATTCCGTACAGTATCCTTACCGAAAACTGCCATTTGCTCGCAAGCTTACCCAAGGTCGGTCCCGGCATTTCCGCACGCATGATATGCGTTGTTTTCGCTTCTCTGCCCGAAAATATCGCCATTGCGAACACAAGCACACCCATACCGCCTATCCAGTGTGTAAAGCTTCGCCAGAACAGCACGCTTTTGCTTATATGCTCTATCTCGGTAAGTATGGAAGAACCCGTTGTCGTAAAGCCCGAAACGGTTTCAAACAGGCAGTCTATATAGCTTGGTATCTCACGGCTCAGATAAAACGGCAGTGCGCCGACGACTGAAAACGCTATCCATGCAAGCACCACTATCATCAAGCCGTCCTTTGCAAACATGTGCATTTTTTTCGGCTTTATAAAACCCGGAATACTCAGCAGCAAAAACACAGCCATAGTTATTAAAAACGGAATATGACAGCCGTCATGATATATAAACGACACCATTAAGGGCGGCACAAGCATTGCCGCACCTATGAGCATTATCCTTGCAGTAAGATAGCTTATCAATTTAAAATTCATTTGCCCTTATCCCCTATAATAATATCTCGTTGAGGCGTTTTAAGTGCCCCGTTGTTACAACGATGACGTGGTCGCCCGCTTCGATCACGGTATTGCCGCCCGGTATAACGATCTTGTTACCCTTTGCAACTGCCGCAATTATGACATTGTTCTTTATCTTAAGATCCTTAAGCGCAACGCCCGTGACCTCCGACTCCGCATAGGCTTTGAATTCTATAGCCTCCGCATTTCCGCCCACGATGCGGTAGAGCGCCCGTATCTCGTGGTTTGCGATCTTGCTTATATTGTCCATAGCCCTTACGTAGCCCAATATCACGTCTGCGGTTATATCCTTCGGCGTGACTATGCTGTCAAGCCCCATATTTTCGACTATATCCATAAACGACAGGCGGTTGATCTTTGTTATGACCTTGTTTATTCCGCACTGCTTTGCATATACCGATACTATTATATTTTCCTCGTCGATACCCGTAAGACTTACAAAGGAGTCGATATTTTCTATACCCTCCTCAATAAGCACGTTCCTGTCGGTACCGTCCGCACAGATTATGCTCGCCTTTGGCAGCATATCGGTCAATCTCTTGCACTTGTCCATATCCTGCTCGATTATCTTTACCCGTATGCCAAGCTCGGAGAGTATTCTTGCAAGATAATAGGATATTCTGCCGCCGCCTATCATAAGCGTGGATCTCACCCGCTGGTTATCCACATTCATAGTCTGTATGAATTTTGCAATATCCACATGGGTAGAGGTTATATATATCCTGTCCCCCGCATTAAGCACAAAATCGCCCTTGGGGATTATGACCTCGTTTTCCCGCATGACCGCACAGACCAAAATCCGTACCTTGTGATCCGAATACAGCTTTGAAAGCGGTATGCCCGCCATAGGGCTTCCGTCCTCGACCTTTATTTCAACA
>CACZPW010000114.1 GCA_902783115.1 uncultured Ruminococcus sp.
GGATATTGAGATCGGATTGTCAGAAAGTAATAAACGCAGGCAATTTAAAATTCTGGTGGATAGCGGAAAATTAAAGCGCTTTGATAATGGAATTTACTATATTCCTAAAAAATCGAAGCTTGACGGCGAAGTTTGCATTCCGCCTGGTGTTTTTGTGCAGAAGAAATATGTGGCCAGGAATGAACCGACCCACAAAAGTCAGACCAAAAATCTAACGATTGGGGGTCGGTTCGTACGGCGGCTTGTTCTATTGGCGCTATCCACTCACGCAAGGTCATATGTACATATTATTGCACCCAACTGATATTGTTCCAAGCCATCAACAAGTTTATTTGCACACATGAACCCAACATATGTGTACAGGAAGAGAAAGGCGAGAGAGAAAGTCCTTTGCTCATCCGGCCCTGTATCAGCACATACATATAACCTTGCGTAAGCAGACAAGCTTCCACATTTTAAGATAAATATAATTTTTAAGTTTACACAAAATCGAAGATATCCCCATAAGTTCACAATACAGTCGCATATCTTACTTACAGGATTGAATTTAGAATATTTTTTTAATCAAATGTAAAGCCTGTAAGATCACCGTAATTCACTTCCGCTGTTACAGCAGGTTGGTTTCTCTCGTCACCGGCCCAATTCTCCAGCGCATCGCTGAATACACCTGACGCGGTGATAATATCTGCGCCTTTAAACTTGCAAATTTCTATACTTGGAGATATATATTTATTCATTGACTATCTCCTCCTTTTTCCGCCAATGTATCATTTGATAACCACATTGATACATTGCCTAAATATTCACTCGGAATATCATTCAGTTGAATACCGACAAAAGCTCTTTGAGTTTCGCCTATTGAGATCTGAGATGATAACAGACTGCTTAACGAATATCCCAAATAGGTTGTTTCGCCATCCTTTGTAAAGCCGAACTTTACGGTATTATATCCGTCTGTAGCTATTGAATCGCTTGTTATAAACGCAGCTGAATATTTTCCGTTAACCGGTTCTGACGCAGCCAGTTCCACCATTGAGAAATCCGATGACTTTATTTTATTTTCCACACTGAAAGGAATAGTTTCCTTTGTGCCGTCATTTCGCTTTAATGTCATATAATATGTACCGGCCGGCGCATCGTTCTTCATTGCAAATCCCAATGATGCGTCAAGTACCGACTCCGGTGATGCCTGGTCTATATAAAAAACATTGTTTTCATTCATGCCGGACTCTGTATTTGTTATAACTACCATACTGACACCGGTCTCACCGGCAGCAGATACAGTATCATTTAAATCATTATATACCGCCGCCGCATACGCATTTGCACCTATTGCGACAAATACCGCAAATGCCAGGCATAATAAAAATTTTTTCATTACATCTCTCCTTTCTTTCATAAAATATTTTTCTGCTCTTAATATCTCATTACGGGAATATCCCGATCTTGTGTAAACTGTAAAATAACTATGCCATTTATATTACTGCCTATTCTATCTCAAGAATGAGCTGTAACACCCTCTTGACACATACCGCAACCTGATCTCTGCTTACAAGTCCGGATTGCATAGCCTCCTTAAGATCCGTAACAGCACGGACAGGCATGCGGATATCATTGCCGGCAAGTATCTCCTTGTAGTGTGAGGCGTGATTGTCCCAGTCCGTCATAACGATACCCCGGTAGTTCCACTCGCCTCGAAGTATTCCCGTTATAAGCTCGGCATTTTCCGATGCCCTCACTCCGTTTATAACATTATATGAGGTCATTATTGCCTTTGGCGCCGCCTCTTTTACGCAAATTTCAAAGCCCTTTAAATATATTTCTCTCAAAGCCCGTTCTGAAAGTATGGAATCTGATTCGAATCTGTTTGTCTCCTTGTTGTTGCACGCAAAGTGCTTAGGCGTTGCCACAACACCTTTTGACTGCACACCTCTTACCATGGCGGCCGCCATTTTACCTGAAATATGTGGATCCTCCGAATAGTATTCAAAATTTCTGCCGCACAAAGGACTTCTGTGAATATTTAACCCCGGCGCAAGCCACACAAACATATTGTTCTCTTTCATTTCAAGTGCAACCGCTTTGCCTATTTCTTCCACAATATCGGTGTTCCATGTACAGGCAAGCATCGTTCCGATGGGGAACGCTGTCGCTGTCAGACCCATATACGGGAATATTCTCACGCCCGCCGGTCCGTCAGAAGTCATCGGTGCATAAACGCCGTACTTTATAAGCTCACAAAGACCGCCCGTTATCGTGGTACCTTTACTTATGACAGCCTTGGCAAGACCTGCAAGCTCATCATCGGTAAGCTGAGTGAGAAACTCGTCAAGAGTGAGTTCACCGTTGTATACATCAATGAGCTTTTTGATGTCTTCGTCTTTTTCGGGTATATTCTTCTCACATACATAGTTGCACGGAAAAGCTTTTCGCTCCTGTTTTTCCTCAGTCACCGGCACATATTCACCGTTTGACATAAGCCGTTTATCAAGCCTTTCCGGCGCGCAATATTTGGTAAGCTTTTGCGTTACCCTCGTTTTGGGTTCAATATGCTTATACTGAAGCTCTTCGGCTTCTCTTACGGAATTTCCGATATAAAGCTTGTATTCGCCCTCTTCAAGCACGTATGAGCTCTCACAAACCGCACCCGTATCGTCGTACGATGCCATATCCTCTACCGCAAAATCAAGCGTAAGCTTTTCGCTCTCACCCGGCATAAGCACCTTTGTTTTTTTAAACGCACAAAGCTCTCTTGCCGCCTTTGTCAGCTTTCCCTGCGGTGGACAGTAATAAAGCTGGACTACTTCCTTGCCGGAATATTTGCCCGTATTTGTTACGGTAGCCGATACATGTATCCGCCCATCGGTTTCAGCAGCGCTTATATCCGAGAATTTAAAGCTTGTGTACGACAGTCCGTAACCAAACGGATATACAACCCTTTCCTTTTTACCCGGTACCGTTTCAAAATATCTGTAGCCGACAAATATATCCTCTGTATACTTTGCATAATCATCACTTTCGTGGAAGCACTCCGATGAAGGATAATCGGCAAATGATTTTGCACAGGTGTCTACCAGCTTACCCGATGGCGTTACAGCTCCCGTAAGCACATCTGCCACTGCCTGTGCACCCTCCTGACCGCCCTGCCACACCATAAGCGCCGCTTGCACACGGTCATTATCGGCAAACCAATCTGTATTTATCATCGCTCCTGCGTTGATCAGCACAATAACCTTATCAAACTCTTCCGTCACGGCACGAACCATAGCCTGCTCTTTTTCACTAAGGTCAAAGTAGGTATCCGTTCCGTCATTCTTTCTGTCCCAGCCCTCACCAGAGTAGCGGTTTATGGTAATGACTGCCGTATCTGTAACTTCTTTTGCCTCCCGTATCAGCTCATAAGGAACATCAGCCTCGTCAAACAAGCCAACCCTTTCACCGTTTTGGTAAGCGGTCTCAACATAGGATTTATAATACATTGAAAGCTTTTCAAATATTTTTACCTTGCCTGTAAGCTTCAGAGCATCATAAATATTTTTCGTGTATTCGCAAAATACACTGCCGGACCCTCCCCCGCCTATAGCATAATCTATATGCGCTTTTCCAAACAGCGCGACCGGCGTGCCTTCAGAAAGAGGGAGTATGTGCGAATTATTTTTAAGAAGCACTATCCCCTCGTCCGCCGCCCGCTTTGACAGCTCAATATGCCTTTTACAACCTGTGATCTGCGATCGGTTGTCGCCTAACGGTCTGCACGGCAAATATTTTATCCGCGCCCACTTTTCCATACTCTGCATAACTTATACACTCCTCTTTTTTTTTGCGCATTTTACAAATTCCGCCGCAAGCAATGCCCGCAGGCCGGGTAACGGTTATTCTCTGTCTAAATACCCTAACAGCTTTATTCTGTCATATATCAGCTTTGCGACAACGTGGTATCCCTCCTCAGAAAGGTGTACGTCGTTCTCGCTCAATTTATCATAGACAAATTGAGCGGGCATGATATGATTTTTGAGCTTGTTGGCTATGACTTCCTTTTCCGCGGCGGAAATATCCTTAAAATACCCGGCATCGGAGGCAATGTCAAGCGCATGGCGTGAAAACTCGTCATACAAATCTATAAAATGCATACCGAAGCTTTCAACACAAGCGCGTCTGTAATACGCATACTTCTGATCCGTGGTTTTTCCCTTGACATCAGCCCATTTTTCAAAAACGGGATGTGTACTTCCGAGAACTATATATCTGCCTCCGTTTACGTCCGCACATTTTTTCGCAAGCTCCGTAAACTTTTTCAGCGTAAAGCTTGCCCCGTCATTGGCTCCCGCACCGATTATATTTATATCGGGATTACGCTTATTCGCCGTATACACTATACTGCCGGCGGGAATATGCATTGTTTTATGGTCACCGTACATCTTACGGATAACGTTCTCGTTGTCATTTTCCACGCTCATTATATACTTAACGCCGTCAATGGTGACGGGGTTTGTATCA
>CACZPW010000115.1 GCA_902783115.1 uncultured Ruminococcus sp.
TATCTCTGATGACAGCTCCTTATTGTACACAGCCTTTATAACTCCAAGTATGTAATCAAGCACGGCAAATACCGCAAGCGCTTTAAGCAAAATATCACAGCCTCCGAACACGCTCGATACCATTCCGCCCACTATTCCCAGGGCAACAGCCCATATATTAAATAATCTGTTCATTCTTATTACTCCTTACCCCGCCTGAATATTATCGGCAGGCGTCACAAATTCAATAAATCCGCCGAAAATAAGCTCCTGTGGCGTTGGACTCATACTGCTTATCGGCGCACTCCAGTAAGTTGTGCCGTCATAGGGGCATTTTATATTGTCTGTTATGCACAAATCCGTATCTCCCGGCACAACGAACACGCTTTCGTTTAAAATCAGCTTCACATCGTCATTGTTAACAAAGCGTATTCCCGTAAGGTCTGCGAACCCGATTTCTTCATCCACCCATACCAACGGATAATCGGCACTTGCAACACCTGTTTCAAATGCAACGCGCCATATGGGCGTACCGTCGACCCACGTACCTATTTGCACCGGCACGTCCGTATACTCAACTATGGTTGCTTTGACCTTCAAATTGCCGTCTCTGTCAAGCGTGAGCGCATTTGAACGTGCGTTATCGGCTGTACCGTTACCCACTATGAGGAGTGATGTCGTATCCTTGACATTGTACTTGCCTATAGCGGTCTGACAATAGCCCTGCGCTTCTGTGCCTATGCCTCCCGAATGTGAGCATTGCCCTACAGCCTTTGTGTCCCGTCCCTCGGCATGTCCGAACTGTCCGGTGGCTTCCGTGTTATAGCCCTCCGCATGAGAATAATCATGCATAGCTTTTGTGTTTCTGCCCTCTGCATGGGCGGCATACCCGGCGGTTGTGCCTCTGCCCTCGGCGTGTGAATACTGTCCTAAAGCTTTTGTATCTCTGCCCTCGGCAAATGCGGCTCTGTCCTGTGCAATGGCATTCTCACCGAAGGCGTATGCGTCCGTACCGACCTCGATCGTCCCAAGATCGGGTCTGCCGACTATCATAAGATAATTGGTTACAGAACTTGTGTCCGAATCAAGCGCAATATTCGGCATAACGTCAACGGTTACTGTATTTCCCGATACAGCAGTTATCTTGCCTGCATCATAAGCGGCAGAGGCAAGCCGCACCGAATACCGCATATTGACCTCTATACCGCCTGTATTGTCAAGCGTATATGTCTTATGTACCGTATCGATCGCCGTAACGGAATACCCTTTTGCAACTGTGGGTTTGTTAAGCTTTTTATCCGTCACGGTTTTTAAAGTTTTGGGCGTAATGGGTTTAAACCCCTCTGTTCCCGCTATAACATCTGCCTGTGTTGCAGGAATAACCAAAGACGTATACGCTTCTGCCGTTGCAGTAAACGAACCTGTTATTCGCGTGGGAGCAGTTGCGCCGTTTGGATAGAATATCCTTATATCTGTTTTTTCGTCTTTCCACGCTCTTGCGTCCGTGGTACCCGATCCGGCATAAAAATCGGCTTGTGTCTTACATTTTAATGAGACGCTGTTGACAGCGGTTGAATCACTGTTGAATGTGCCGTAAAATTTTGATATACCCTCCGGTATCTCAACGTTGAATAAACTACTGCAGTAATGAAATGTTTTTGTCAGAAAACCGTTTCCCGTTGCGTCACCGGTAAGGCTTTTGGGAAGATGAATGCTTCTCATTGAACTACAGCCGTAAAACGTAGCCGTACCTGTAAATTTTGTGATAGTGTCAGGAAGGGTAATACTTGTTATACCACTTGTTTTGCTCCCTTTATTTTTAAACGCATCGCCTAATTCCGTAACAGTATATCCGAATATACCGTTATATACAACGCTTGGTACCGTTATACTGCCGGAAAGCTGTTCCGCATGAATCGAAGAAAGCGTAACTGTCTCTGTGTCCTGATTAACAATATAATCAAAATCACCGTATGTAAACTCCATACCGGCGGTTGAATCTCTATCCGTCACGGTTTTTAAAGTTTTGGGTGTTATCGGTTTGTACTGTTCCGTTCCTGCTGCGACCTCCTCATCGGTTGCGGGAACTATATAGATTCTTCCCACACCGTCCTTGCCAACACCTCGCGCACTCCATACTCTTATTTCAGCCACTCCGTTGGCATCAACCGCAATTCCCGATGCATTGTCGCCACCTGCACCCGCTTTGAGTTTTATCATACCAAGCTGTGTGATAGAAGCTATTGTGTCTTTTGTTACATAATTACTGAGGTCAACCGTTGCGGAAAGCTTGTCCCAACCATCAGCGGTATATGCCACATTGTCACCCGCTGTAACGGACACGTTTCCAAATGTAAGCGTCCCGCTATCCGCAACATTGTAGACCCAACCGGTACTTTGACCGGTCAGCGCATTTATCTGCGCTACGGTCTTTGAGCCTTTAAAATCATATAACGTTGACATATCACAGCCCAAATCAAACAATTCACCGTTTTTGTAGGTGTACAGATGACAGTCTCCGCTTTCTCCCACCGCATATATAGTGCCGTCCGTTTTTGCATATATTGCGGTAATATCGATGTTATCGATATCGGAACTAATATTTTTATTCCATGAATAAAAATCAAGTCCTGTCATATGGCTTACCGATGTATCTCTGATTAATATGGTATCACTTTTTATTGTTTCATTGCCTTGTTTAATTTCATATGAAACTGTTTTCCCATGAATAGATGCTCTCATATGTAACCATTCTTGAAGTATTACATCACCTATTTTCGAACCATTCACATACATCTTTCCATCGCCTTTAGAACCAATATCAATGATTACACCCGTATTGTCTATTGTTGCTCTGTATGATGAACCGGGGCGTTTTGTAATATCCGAAATCGATATAAATGCACGTTCGGCATTAAATCTAAAATCAAACTCAACTATAACTGACCTTGCTTCATTCGTCAACGAACTTGTGTTAATTGTTCCGTATGCATACTTATTCTGAGTATTTTCAGCAGATAAAAACCGCAGAAAGCTATTATTATCCTCTTCAACTATACTTATACCAACACGCTCAACTGCGTTGTATTGCGGAGTAGTAGTATCCATGTCATATAACACTTCTGCTTGCGGTAATTCATCTACAACGATTACTTTACTACTATTCATTTTTATGTATGATAAGATCTCATTTTCATCCATTCGCGTCTACCCCCATTTCCTGCCATACTCCGTCCTCGTTTACAAAGTATGCCGTCATTGTGTCATAAGCAATGCAGGTTGAATGGACACCTATGCCTTTTTCGGCAATTTCTTCCGCTGTTTGCGGCATATCCGAAGCCGTATCGCATCTGCATACCTTAACATTTATATCGTCCTTGTGTTCTACTATTTTAAACATACCCTTTCCTCCTTTAATGTACCGTAACCGTTGCGCCGGATTTTATTGCCATATAATAATAGACCTCATTGTTTGTATTGCAATATCCCGACACCTCAAATCCGTTTTGTGTTATTTCAACCTCGCCCGTCGCACTGTTTGACGGATATCCGTCAAGCGCAAGTCCTCCATGCTGCTCCGGATTGTTTTGTGCCGGGAATACCGTCATTTTTCCCGATGCGTCTACCACCAATACCGCCTTTGGTCTATACCCTAAGGCTATTGCCCTGTCCGCTGTCCCGTCGCCGGTATACACTCCGAATCCAAACGGCGCAAGATATGTATCGACCCTTTGTGCAAGTGCCGCAAGAGCTGTATTGGTATCCGAAATATCGCCGTCAAGCTCCTGCTTGTACTCATTTACGGTTTGCGTATCCGCCTTGTCGCCCAATGCACTGTCAACCTCATTTTTGTCATAATAGGCGCGCAATTTTGTGTCCATTATATCCTCAACTGTCTGTCCGTCAACCGTTACCTCGCCTATTATTATATCGTCTATTACAGACCTTACCGCATAGTCAAGATAAAACGGTGTTATAGGCTTAAACATATCGGCTTGCGCCTGTATGTCCGCCTCTGTTGCATAGTCCGTTGACAATGCGCCTATTTCATTTATCTTTATCCCCGCATGATCCATCATGGCATGAAGCTTTCCGTCATCGTCAAACGTCAGCCCGTCGCCGACCTTTACCACGCCTGCGTCCGTATAGTTTGCATAATCGGTATTTGAAACCTTATTATTTACCTCCGTTTCAATGATGCCGAAATTCTCTTTTACCGTCTGCCACCAGTCCTTAAGCTTTGTAAGCCCGTCAAAATTCAAATTCAAATGCATTGTTTATTCCTCCGTTAATATTTTCTTTCCGTCAACACTGAGCCTGTCATTTACCACCTTTAACACCTTGCCTCCCACGGTGATCTGTGAGCCGTTAAAGGTCATATTTCCGCCGGCGTCCATGCCTATTGCCCTGGTGCCGTTCTTATCGTATACCGTAAATACATAATTGCTCCCCGATACCCCGATTTGCACCTTTGTGGAATTGTTTATTATGACCTGAATAAGCTTATCGCTTGTCTGCGTACCCGATGCGCTGATGTTCACGTTATCCGTTGATGCGGAAACCGTACCCGTAACATTATTGGCGGTGATCTTCCCGGAGCTTGTTGATACCTTGTTGTATTTTCCCGCAAGCTTCCCCATCTGCGCCATGTAAAATGCCATATCCTTTTTGACTCTGCCTATGGTTATGCTTGTTTCCTTAGGCTCGTATGGATAATATTCACGCTTTATTATACGTTCCTCATAAATATTGCCGTCAATATCGGTTATTATAACGCTGTCACCCAAACCAAAGCTGTTTTCACCGTCGCTTATCTTTGCAAGATCAATAACGCTTCCCTCTATCGTGATTGACGGAATATCGAGTCTGTCGGCGTTTCGTTCGTCAAATTCCCACATGGCGTGACAGTATATATCCTGCGGTCTTTTATAATCGCTGTAGTCCTTATAGCCTACCTTCAATCCGTATTTTGCAATGCTTTGTACGCTGTCGATATACGGCGCGCCGATGTATCCGTCCATTGTGGCATCGTCCTTACCGTAGGCGTAAAGACGGTTTACAATATCGCCTATGTCGTGGGTTATCGTAAGCGCCGATACGTTTTTCCTCAGATCAAGCCTTGTTTTCTTATCCTCGCCGAGCCGTTCTATCAAAGCAACGCTTTTGTTGTCCTTGTATATCTCGCCGAATCCGCAATTTTCGATCACCGCCTGCATAACGCCCTTTGGCGAGGTTTTGTCAACGGCAAAGAAATCAATCAAAAATCCGTCGTTGCCTATAAGGTCGTCACGGTCTGTTATCAAACTTATTCCCGAGCCCTGAAATGCCGCATCAAGCACCCCTTGCGGATTTACGCCTATCATATCGCTTAGCATGGGTATATGCACCGCAGGGCTGTCCGCATCGTAAATGTGCAGACAGCTTATCCTTATCATCTCTGCCGGCGCGTCAACAATGCTCATTATCCTGTAGAACTGTCCCTCACAGCAAATCAGATCATTGACCTTTATATTTTTGCATTTTTCGTTTTTGGGATAATAGCAATTAAGCGTATAATCCCCGTTTATCGCCTCGGATATCACCACACCGTCGGCCTCGTTTATGTAGTCTTTAAATGTGAGATTTGAATAATCCCCGCCGTATAGCTTAAGCATACAGATCACCCCCTAAATCCCACACACATTTGGGGCGGTAATCAATGCTTATGGCGTATTCGCCCTCCGTGTCGGATGTTATATACAGCTTGTCCGTCACTTCAAAAAACTCGCCCAAGCCCTCGATTATCTCATTGTTTTCGGTCACTCTTTGCAGGATAAAATCAAATATGATATCATGCCCCTGCGCCGTTATTGATAAATCGCCGTTTGATAAGGTGTATGCCGCCGTATCGCCGGTGATATGCACGGTTGGCACTATAGGTCTTGTGCCGTAGTTTGGCAAAGTGATTTCCGTCACCTCACTATCAAGCTGATTTACGGTGTACTCCTGTGCGGTATCAAGTGGCATATCTGCTTTTAGCATAACAGCGCTCCCAAGAAGCGGGCCGTCCGACATTGTAAATACCGCCTCACTGAATGCCCCAACGTCAAATACTGCGGTCAGTATCGCCTTTTTGCCGCGTATTTCGGGCGCGTATGCGATTTCCTGATTGACTCTTGCGCGCCACCTTACATCGGGCGTATCGTCAAATATCAGATACCCGCCTCCGCAAAGCCACGCCGCAATATCGCCGACCTTGCGGTTTAATTGCTCCAGATCATCCGCGAACACCTGCAGGCTTACCGACATTGCACGCTTGTTGTAAAACTCACGCCCGTATGGGTTGGCGGCTGTAAAATCGTATTCGCCGTCCTGCAGCATGGCGGAATATGTATAGGTTTTAACAGACGGTATAACAGGTCTGTTGTTTGTCTTTACCACACACCCGAATGACGAGCTGTGCTTTCCCTTAAATGTAAATCCCATGCCGTAACAAAACCTCCTTTCTTACTCTTTCCGTGTTCCTGTACAATGAAATTTGCCTGTCAAATTTCAATTCATGGAAAACCCCGTTTTCCTGTTCATGATTTGTAAAATCAATTCATGCCGTGTATAATACGGCAATTCATTATCTGCTACATTCCGTAATACAGGTACCGTCCGCCGGAGAATACCATTTGCATACCGTTTGGCAGATTTATGGTATTTCTGTTTGAATTATCGTTATATACGTTAAATTCCTTGTCGCCTATCGCTTTTAATATCTCGTTTAGGGTATCCCCTATATTTGACGTGGATAGCGCCACATTTTCGTTCAAGGCTCTTGTCCAGCCTGAAATATCCACAGAGCTTGACCGCAAATTATCAAGCAAAACTCCCTTGTTTGCCTCGGCGTAGCGGTATTCCTCTTCAAGAGCGCTGATTACTGCGCTATTCCTTGTCTGAAGCTCATAAAGCTTTTCCTCACGCTGTAGTTTTTTAAGCTGCTCCTGAAGCTCCTTGTACTTTTCCTGTCCCCGCGCGGTTACGGCGTATTTATATATTCCCAGCAGTCCGCTTACCTCTGCCATATTTTCTTTCCGGTCAGATACCGACCAGCTGTTTTTCAGATTCATAGTATCGGCATCAAGCAAAGTCTTCAGATCTTTTATTGCGGCATACTGCTTTGACAGCATATCGTTTATACTTCCCGACTGAACTTTATACAACGCCATTTGCGCATTTTTTGTATCGATATCAAAATCCTCAAACGCTGTTATGCCGTTTTGGTAAAAATCCGCTATCCTCTCAAGCTTACGGTTATAGAATTTCTCCTCGCTGTCACCGAATTTATCCCAATCGCCGTAAGCGGAGCGCATTTTATTCCACATACCGGCGTCCGTCTGCCATGCCGAATATATTTCCCTGTTATTTTCCTTGACCTTATCGGCGATCATATCGTTGATGCTGCCTATTCCGTCCGAATATTCGATCCATGAAATGATACCCTTGTTGTAGTATTCCTTTGAA
>CACZPW010000116.1 GCA_902783115.1 uncultured Ruminococcus sp.
CAAAGCTGCAACTTCGCTACATCAAATAGCTTTTGTATATTAACACTTTATTCCGCCTTTGTCAAGCGTTTTTTTGCAATTTTTTTAACTTTTTTCAATCTTTTTTTCAGCCCACAATATATAGTATTAAAGCCATTGTTCACTACACAAGACGACTGTTTCCCGTGCTATGAACAATGGCTTTTTCCGTGCGGATTTTACATCAATCTATGGATATCAGCTCATATTTATCTGTACCGAAATTCAATTTGAGTGCCGCGTCGATAATATAGGCTCCGTTTCTTGATTCTATCCTTTCTATAAGATGCTCCTTGCCCTTATCGTTGCTTGCGTATACAAGATCAAGACACGCCCTGTCAACCGCTATGGGATCGGCAGATGCCAATATTCCGATATCCCCCATCGCCGGATCCTCTGCAACGGCACAGCAGTCACAGTCGACCGACAGGTTGCACATTACATTTATAAACGCCATATTGCCCTTAAAATAATCCACTACCGAGCTTGCGGCGTCCGCCATTGATTCAAGGAATTTATTCTGTTCGGTCCCCCACATATTTTTGAATGTGCCCGCGCTGTGGATATTCTGCTTGCCGTGTGAGGAGGCAACGCCTATCGAGATATTTTTCAGCGCGCCGCCAAAGCCGCCCATCGGGTGTCCCTTGAAATGTGAAAGCACAAGCATTGAATCATAATTTTTAAGATGTGAACCGACGTAGTTTGTGCGGATTTGGTTGCCGCCGCGCACCGGGATCTCAAATTCGCCGTCCTCGTCCATGATATCGACCGTACCTATTTGCGTCCAGCCGTGATTTTTCATTGTTTCCCAATGCGCCTTTGACGTATTTCTTGAGCCCTCATACGCGGTGTTACATTCAACTATCGTTCCGTTTACGTTATCGACGGACGTCTTCATAAACGCAGGACGGATAAAATTTTGATTTCCCGCCTCTCCCGAATGAAGCTTTACCGCAACACGCCCCGGCAAATCCTTTCCGAGCGCATTGAAAATATCTATCATTCTTTGCGGTGTTATTTCCTTTGTAAAATATACCTTCGCTTTTTCCATATTCCCTCCTACAATTCATACACTTTCAGATTTGAATATTCGCCGATCATCGGTGCCATTTGACGGAAGCCTATTTTTCCGCCGCCTATAACGGGGCCGTATTCCCTGCCGTCATCAAACCAAGAGAAAACCTCCAAACCGTTTATAACAAAATCAATTTTGCCCTGTTTCTTCCTTATTATAATGTGGTACTCCGCCGCATCCTTGCAGTCCGGTATGGGATCGGCGCCTTGGCACACAAGATGAAAGCCCTTGCTTTTTCTCAGATTACAAGTATGGAAGCTGCGCTCGTCCTCCCACTTGCGCCTGAAGTACGAAATATGGTATGCGTTTATATCGCCGCTGTGGTACAGATTGTACTGCCCGTCACGCGGCGCAAGCGATTTATCAAACAAATCCTCGCCCCTCACGCCCGCCGCACCGAAAAACATAATTGCAAGTCCCGGCTCCTCTATCGGCTTAAAATCCCACTCTATCTGTATATCCGGCGGGAAAGCCTTATCACACCAATAAACAAAATTGGATTTTTGCCCCAGATCCGCCGACAATGCATTTTTCATACGCATTTTTCCGTTTTCAAAGTATATTCCGGCACTGCCCTCAAGCACAAAGCCTGCCACATCATCCGCACAGGAAAGCGGATTTTCATATATAAGCTTCATTATATCACCTCTTGCGTGTATTTTATCATACGGTTTTGTTTTCTGGACTTAACAGACAATTGAGATTGTATAGCCCAACGGATTGAATATTTTAAACGGTGTATCAATTTGAGAAGTTTCCTTTTCTTCAGATGCATCCCGCTTTTCATCATTCATATTACCATTCACCGCGACAGAGCAAGCGTTCCGCTACGCCTGTCATAAGTGTGGTAAAAATATTGCTGACTATGATTGTCACAAGCAAAGCTTTCTTGCTCTTAGCATTATTTTTCAGACAATTATACACAACGGGAATTTCAATGATCAACGTTGTTACCATATACCAAAAGCTTACCGTATAAAACGGAAGATGTTCAAGAATCTGCCTGAAAGTATACATAAACCTATCTGTTGCCGCAGAAATATATGGCGCCGCAAAAGAAAGCAGATTACCTACAATGACAACAATAACGGCTTTCAGCTTATTCTGCTTTACGCCGGCAATAAAAATCACAGATAATATTTCTATAATCAAGGTCAACACAATCACAAACGGCAACACATCGTATGGTCGCTTTTCTGAAATCCAATGCCATGAAGAATTGGCATAGGCTACTGTTGATATTAAACAAAATAGCATTGTTATAAACGGTAATCTGTGTTTTTTCATTTGGTTATATTTCCTTTCACTGATGTGTGTTTTTTATAACATTTTTCATACAGGAACGCGGATTTTCAACAAAAGGCAGAAACGGAAGCGATCCTTTCTGCCTTTTGCTGTTGTTTTAAAAGTGTACGTTTATTAAAACGCTTTTTATATTTTTACGCCTTTTTCAAAGCTTCCTCTACTGCAACTGCGACTGCAACCGTTGCGCCGACCATGGGGTTATTACCCATGCCGATAAGTCCCATCATTTCAACGTGTGCCGGAACCGAGGACGAGCCTGCAAACTGTGCATCGGAATGCATTCTGCCCATCGTATCGGTCATGCCGTATGATGCAGGACCTGCAGCCATATTATCGGGGTGAAGTGTTCTTCCCGTACCGCCGCCAGATGCAACGGAGAAGTATTTCTTACCCTGCTCGATACATTCCTTCTTATATGTACCTGCAACAGGGTGCTGGAAACGGGTTGGGTTTGTTGAGTTACCTGTGATTGAAACATCAACGCCCTCCTTGTGCATGATTGCAACGCCCTCACGGACATCGTCTGCACCGTAGCAGCGAACCTTTGCTCTTTCGCCCTTTGAGTATGCAGTTTCCTCAACCACTGTAAGCTCACCTGTGTAATAGTCAAACTTAGTCTGAACATAAGTAAAGCCGTTAATTCTTGAAATAATCTTTGCTGCGTCCTTACC
Source organism: uncultured Ruminococcus sp. (assembly GCA_902783115.1). Lineage (GTDB taxonomy): Bacteria > Bacillota > Clostridia > UBA1381 > UBA1381 > 12844. The sequence goes on from CACZPW010000116.1 coordinate 3,070, forward strand.
AAGACCGTTTAAGATTACTCTTAAAGGCTCTTTTCTTGCCTTGTTAGCGCTGTTTGCAAGACCGATTGCGCCCTCTGCTGC
>CACZPW010000117.1 GCA_902783115.1 uncultured Ruminococcus sp.
AAATCACACTGTAAGATTGGTGTAATTTAATTGAAAAACTTGAAAAAATATGATAACATAAGTACAATAGCGGTGTTGTACACGCCGTCAAAAAAATATAAAAGAGAGGGAGAAGTCTGAATAAATTCAGACAGGTAAGAGGCAGTGCCTGAATAAATTCAGACAGGTAAGAGGTAATAAGGAATAGGGAATAAGTAAGGTGCAAAATGCTTTGCATTTTGAATTATTCATATTGCTTTGTATCTCGGAAAGGATGGTTACAAATATGGTGAAAAAATTTATATCATTCATCAGTGCTGTTGCGGTTGCGGTTTCTGCGTTTGCGGGACTTGGCGTGACGGCAAATGCGGCAGTCGGCGATGTTTTGTATTCGCAGGACTTTTCCGCAAACAACGAGCCTTGGGGCGCACCTGTTGAGGTGGGAAGAAACATAGTCGGTACGGATTATGTTGCCGCTACAGAGCTTGCAGGCGCACCTGCGTCGGTTACAGACACAGTATTCAACTTCAAAACGGACGAGGGTAACAACGGTTACACCGGTACGGTGGCATTTGAAGAATCCGTTGTTGCCGACGCATACGAGATCTCATTTGACACGTATGTGAAAAACGCGGCAGTCGGCGCACACGGATATGTAAACAATGTTGATATGGATCTGTCGCACTTTACATACAAGTACGGTATAGGCGACGGAACGGCTGACGGTATGGCATTCGGTTTTTCCGTAACAGGTAGCGATATTTCGGTCATATCCGGCGGAAACGATATCGATACGGGTATTGACACAGGCGACGAGGGCGTTTGGGTAAACGTAAACGTAACCGTAAATGTTCCCACACATAAGATGTCGGGTACGATAACTCCGCAGTCGGGCACACCGTACACCTTCAGCAATATCTCGACATCGGGCGCAAATACGGACGCAATTAGCGGGCTGTATATTGCATCGGTAAGATATTCGAGCTCATCAAAGGGCTATGTAAACAATTATATAGATAATGTTGAGGTTTCAGAGGCGCAGGCTCAGGAGGCAGGAAATTACAGCTATGAGATCATTGCTAAAACCGCTTCGGGACAGGAGATCGCAGTTCTTGAATCGGGTTATGTAACAGAGGGTACGGTAATAAGCTATACCGCAAACAATGCCATAGTTGCGGACGGCAAGGGTTATGTTCTTACGGACGGTGCAGCGCTTTCATTCTCGGTTGACGAGAATATTACAGAGTATGTTACATACAAAGAGGCTGACGGTGCGGCTGCAAGCTACGGCTTTACCTCCGCAACGGATCCCAGACCGGTTGCACAGCAGGGAGGAACGGTTGCGTATGTAACAGACGAAGAGATAGGAACGGCTTTGGCTTATACATCAACCGGTGCAAAGTCAAACTCTTTGAGATACATCTACTATTCACTGGCTGATTTTATAAGCGCAGACTATGAAAGCACATATATAGGCTTTGACAGTAAGATTTCCAATACAGTAGGAAGAATAGAAATATGCTTGCGTGATGCCACATTACCCGAAATCTATAGTGATACCGGATATTTTTGGGCAGGAACCAGCAAAAGCGGCGGTTACAGAGTAAACGAAACACAAAAAGCCGGCGGTGATGTTTGGGTACACACAAATTTCAAATGGAATGCAAAAACAAACGAGCTTGAATATTTACTCACGAATTTTGAAACAGGTGCAATAATTGATAGCGGTATTATGACTCTATCGGGCACGCCGGCGTATCTCGGTTTCCTCTCACACGGAGAAACAACTGCATATCTTGCAAACCTTACTGTTGTTCAGGACGGCTATGGCGATACCTCGGACGCAAGATTTGACTTTGAGGATGAGGATACCGCATTCAAGGCAAACGGTCATGCGGCGGTATCGATCGTTGACGCTCCGACAGAGATTTCGGACAGCACAAACGATACGAACGTTCTTAAGTTCGCCTCAGATTCCGAAACGGGCGAAAGCAAGCCTGCGTATGCAAGCATTGATATAAGCAAGTACACCTTCGGCGCAAAGAAAGTAAAGATTGAGTATGATACATACGTTGATACCGCAAACGTTATCTTTGGTGTTACCGAAGCTTTGCCGTCAAGCTATTCGGAAACAAACGATGTATTCTCACACGGCTACAGATCGAATAAGGGTTATTATGTAATTTACGGCGAGTCGGGCTCGGCATATACAGCGCTTAACGGACAGTGGGTACACGCAAGCGTTGAATATGACGCGGAGGCGGACAAGGTCACGTACACCGTAAAGGGTGCGGACGGAACGTCAAAATCAGGCACAAAATCAGAGCTTGGAATAAATGCACTTAATTACGTATACATCTTCTCGGGCGCTGCAAGCTCAGCGGCATATATCGACAATGTTGCGGTATACACCGAAAGAGATTATATCGACCTCTATTCTGCTAATGTAAACGGTCATGCGGAGCTTGTAGATATGGGCGAATATGTTGCATTCACATCGGATTCCGCTACAGGCGGCTCAACTCCCGCAACCGGATCTTATGATATAAGCGCGCTCACAGAGGGCAAGAGCAACGTGCTTGTAAGCTATGACAGCTTCGTATACAGCGGCTCACGCTCAACCTTCGGTGTTGATGATGTATTCTCACAGGGCTGGGGCGCAAAGGATTACTATATCATAAACGGTGAGTCGGGAAGCGGCTACACCTTTGCGGCAGATACATGGGTAAATACCAAGATCGCATTTGATCTGAATGAAGGAACGTATACATATACGGTTACAAGCCTTGAGGGCGATGATACATACACAGGCAAAGGCACGTTGAGCGCAAAGGAGATAAATGCGATAGTATGGAAGTCAACAACGACTGATGACGAGGCATATATCAACAATATTTCGGTATATGCATACGGCGAGCTTGCTCTGACAGAGTACACCGTTTATGAAGCGGTATATATGGAAGACGGAACGCTTGATTATGTTGTTATTACCACAACGACCAATCCGAAGTCATACGAGCCTACAGAGGGCGGCAGAGTATTTATCTGGGACGGCGATATGAAACCGTATAAATAATGTACAGTTAATATATACACACAAAAAACCGGGCGAACACCCGGTTTTTGTGTGTATGTGCAAAAGCTTGCAAGCGGTTTTGTCAAGCATAAGTGTATTTTCCGGCATCTCAAAACCTGTCGGAAAATGCAAAAAAATATTGAAAAAATATGATTTTTGGTATATAATGTACGCATCGGAGAAATCCGATAAGGTAAGACCAAAAACAGTATAGACGCTGGGCGGTTATGCCATCACTTCCTTGGAAGGAGGTGATAGCTTATGGAATATGTGTACATAATGATATATATTATCACTTTGATTGTGCTGATTATAGCCATAAAATAACGCCAGCCCCGTCATAAGCTTGGCGTTATTTTATAAATAATTTCAACTTATGGCATAACCGTTTGAGGTCTTGCCTTTTTCTATTGTCATTATATAGCCTGTAAGCAGTTTTGTCAAGCATAAGTGTATAAAAATCTTGAAAAATATAAAAGGATATGGTACACTATATAAATGTAAATATTTGTGCATAACGGAGGGCAATGGATTATGGCGGATATTAAAATAGTTGTTGACAACTCGGCGGATATGCCGGATGAGATAGCCGAAAAATACGGTATAGGTATAATAAACCTGCTGAGCATCTTCGGCGAGAACGTTTACGAGCCTGGCGTCAATATGACGAACAGCGAATTTTACGATATGCTTGAGGAATATGACGGTATTCCCACGACATCACAGACGCCGTATGCGGTGATGTATGATTATTTCTTAAAAGAGGCGCGGCAGCATGAGAGTGTTATATATTTTACCATTTCCGCAAAGGCAAGCGGGCAGTATAACACCATGCACTTAGTCCGTGACGAGATTTTGGAGGAATACCCGCAGGCGGATATCCGCATAATCGACAGTGAGAAATTTTCACTCTACATCACGTCGGGCGCTATAGAGGCGGCAAAGGCGGCAAGGGACGGAAAGAGTGTTGATGAGGTGGTGGACGTATTTTTATCCGAGGTCAAAAAATGGCGCTGCTATCTTTTGGTGAACACCTTAAAATATCTTGAAAAGGGCGGCAGAGTTTCAAAGGCTACCGCATTTGTGGGCGGGCTTCTTGACATCAAGCCGATACTTACCATCGAAAACGGATTGGTCGAGTCCATGGACAAATTAAGAGGCAATAAAAAGCTTATCGAAAAGCTTGTTGATAAGATTGAGGACGATCCTGATTTTGACAGTGACGATCCGGAATTTTTGGTAGTCCAGTCGGACGAGGAAAAGGGAGCGAAGGTCATCGACTATTTAGAGGACAAGTTCGGTGAGGGCTGTGTGCGGATATATTCCGAGGTAGGCCCGATAGTCGGGACTCATCTGGGCAGAGGAGCATTTGCAATTATTTGTAAGATAAAGGCGTAAAATAAGGAGAGGATAATTATGGGAAAAGAGAAATTTTATATAACGACCGCAATAGCGTACACATCTAAAAAGCCGCATATAGGCAATACCTACGAGATAATTTTAACGGACGCTATCGCGCGCTTTAACAGATTTACCGGTAAGGACGTATTTTTCCTGACAGGTACCGACGAGCACGGACAGAAGATCCAGGAAATCGCCGAGGCGGAGGGTATATCGCCGAAGGAACACGTGGATAAAATTGCGGGGCAGATACGGGATATCGCCGATATGCTCAATGTAAGCTATGACAAGTTCATAAGAACGACTGACGGCTACCATGAGGAGGCGGTAAAGGGTATTTTCAAGCGCCTTTATGAGCAGGGCGATATCTATAAATCCGAGTATGAGGGCTTATACTGCACTCCGTGCGAGTCGTTCTGGACTCAGACTCAGCTTGTTGACGGAAAATGCCCCGACTGCGGCAGAGAGGTCAAAAAGACCAAGGAGGAAGCGTATTTCTTTAAAATGAGCAAGTATCAGGATAAGCTGATGGATTACATCAACTCACACCCTGAGTTTATTCAGCCCGAATCCCGCAAAAACGAGATGGTAAACAACTTCTTAAAGCCGGGACTCCAGGATCTGTGCGTATCAAGAACGAGCTTTTCATGGGGAATCCCCGTTGATTTTGATCCGGGACATGTTGTATACGTATGGATCGACGCGCTGTCAAACTATATAACGGCGCTTGACTATCACCCCGACGGAGAAAGCGGTGATCTGTACAAAAAATATTGGCCTGCCGACGTGCATATAATCGGCAAGGATATTTTAAGATTCCACACTATTTATTGGCCTATCATGCTAATGGCATTGGGCGAGCCGCTTCCAAAGCAGGTGTTCGGACACCCGTGGATGCTTGTCGGCGAGGAAAAAATGTCAAAATCAAGGGGCAACGTGATATATGCAGAGGATCTGGTACGGCATTTCGGAGTGGATGCGGTACGTTACTATTCTCTGCATGAGATGCCGTTTGCACAGGACGGAACCATAACCTACGAGGTATTTATAAGCCGCTTTAACAGCGACCTTGCAAACAAGCTCGGAAACCTTGTAAACAGGACGGTGGCGATGGTCAACAAGTATTTTGACGGCGTTATCCAACCGGGCGATGCTAAGGGAGACTTTGACGCCGATTTAAAGGCAGTTGCAACGGGCGCGATCGCAAAAATCGAGGCAAAGATGAAGGGACTTCACGTTGCCGACAGTATGGACGAGATATGGGCGGTAGTCGACAGGGCAAACAAGTATATCGACGAAACGGCGCCCTGGATCCTTGCAAAGAGTGAGGATACCAAAGAACGTCTCGGTACGGTTTTATATAATCTTGTCGAAACGATACGTATTATTGCGGCTCTGTTAAGCTCCTATATGCCCGAAACGGCGCAAAAGATAGCCGCGCAGATAAATGCGGAGGATCTGTCGTATGAAAGTACGGCAAAATTCGGGAAAACCGCCGCAGGCACAAGGGTAGGTGCGGCAGAGGTGCTGTTTGCAAGAATAGATGCGGACAAGAAGATCGCCGAGCTTGAGGAGGAGCTTACGGAAAAGGTAAATATCGCTCCGTTCAAGGAAAATGTCGAGTTTGACGAGTGGGAAAAGCTTGATATAAGAGTGGGTAAAGTGATTGCCTGCGAAAAGGTCAAAAAATCCGAAAAGCTTTTGAAATTCACCCTTGATGTGGGCGGCAGTGAAAGGCAAATACTATCGGGCATCGCAAAATATCATGAGCCCGAGGAACTGATAGGGAAGAACGTCCTGTTTGTTGCAAATTTCAAGCCCCGCAAGATGATGGGACTTGAATCAAACGGTATGATACTGTCCGCCGAGTTTGAGGATAAATTATCCGTGCTCACGGTACCCGACGGGATCGAATCCGGCTCACAGGTGGTATAAAAAAACCAGCCTTCCCCCGCTGTTTACGGCGGGGAAAGGCTTTTTAGTTGCCCCCTCATCCGAGTTTTGCCGCAAATACGGCAAAACCCACCTTCCCCACCGGGGAAGGCTTTATTTATTCCGCATTTTGCACACGGCGGAACGACGAGCGGAACGACACACGGGTCGTTCCCTGCGATGCCGGGGGAAGGCTTTATTCATTCAGCATTTTGCATTCAGCATTTTGCATTTTATCACCGCCGCAGTCTTGTTATATCGTCGTCAATTTCCCCTACCGTATCGCCGACGCCGAGAGTTTTTAAGCGCTTGAATTCAAAGGCGTTGCTCTCAAACGGCGCATCGGGCGGGGCGGTGACCTTGTCGATATCGGGCGGCACAATATGCTCCGAAAGCCCGTCTATTTTTGCATCGTACAAAAGCTTTGCAAGCATTTTTGAAAATATGATCCCGCCCAAAATATTGGGGTGGGTATAATCCTGACTTTCTTTATCGTGTCTGAAATATTTTTTTGAGGTATAAAGTCCGAGCGGCGTAATAAAATCCGTAACCGCCGTAAGCATA
>CACZPW010000118.1 GCA_902783115.1 uncultured Ruminococcus sp.
ATACCTGCCCATGTTGACAGACACAGCTTCAGCATATTGGCAAGTCTCGGTATGATGCCTGAGCATATTGATATTAAGTATATCGAGCTTTCAAAACGGGTAGAGGACGCAGAAGAATACTTAAACAACCGTCCCGAGCTTAAAAAATACAAGCTGTTCCGTGATTCGGACGCACATTATCTGGGCGACATATCCGAGCGGATAAACTGCTTTGGCATAAACGGTGCTTTTGAAATCTTTGAAGGGGGATTGCTTTAAATGAAGGAATTGTCACTGCACATTCTCGATATAGTGCAAAACTCCGTCAAGGCAGAGGCAAAAAACATAACCGTAGACATAACGGAGGATACAAAAACCGACACCCTTACAATAGAGATAGCCGATGACGGCTGCGGAATGACCGCCGAGTTTTTGGCAAAGGTAAGGGATCCGTTTACAACCACACGCACCACCCGCAAAACCGGTATGGGCATATCGCTTTTTGAAGCGGCGGCTGTGCAAACGGGCGGCGGACTTGATATTACATCAAAGCCGGGTGTGGGAACGACGCTTAAGGTTTGGTTTTCTCTTTCAAGCATAGACCGCGCGCCCCTGGGCGATATGGCGGGGACTATGGTTACGATAATCAGCGGCGCACCCGATATAGACTATATTTACCGGCACACGACCGGCAAAGGTGAATTTGTATTCGACACCCGCGAGATCCGCGAGGTGTTGGGCGATGTTCCCTTCAATGTACCCGATGTTCTTGACTGGATAGGCGGTTACATCGAAGAGGGCTTAGCCGAAATAAATTAAGTAATATTATTTAACGAAAGGAATGGATCATATGAAAAAGAGCTTTGCAGATCTTATGGAGATACGCAACAAAACACTCAACCGTGTAAACCTGCGTGTGGACAGAGAGGAGGGCATACGCATCGTCGTAGGTATGGCTACCTGCGGTATCGCTGCCGGCGCAAGACCGGTGCTTAAAGCATTCAGCGAGGAGGTTTCAAAGCGTGAGCTTCAGGGCGTTACGGTCGCGCAGACCGGCTGTATAGGAATGTGCCGTCTTGAGCCGATCGTAGAGGTAACCGTTCCGGGTGAGGAAAAGGTTACATACGTTCACATGACACCCGAAAAAGCTGCACGCGTTGTTGCGGAGCATATAGTAAACAAACAGCCTGTCGCCGAGTATACCATCGGTGCTGCTGAATAAAAATAAGCTTTATGCCTGACGGCATGGAAAGGAAAGGTCTAATAATGAAAATCTACAGATCTCATGTTTTGGTCTGCGGCGGTACAGGCTGTACATCATCAGGCTCAAAACAAATACAGGAAGAATTGGCAAAGAACCTGAAAAAGTACGGGCTTGAGGACGAGGTGCAGATCGTGCAGACGGGCTGCTTCGGTCTTTGCGCGATAGGCCCCATCGTTGTTGTCTATCCCGAAGGCTCATACTACAGCCATGTAAAGCCGGAGGATGTTGAGGAGATCGTATCCGAGCATCTTTTAAAGGGAAGGATCGTTACGCGTCTGCTTGCGGACGAGCGCGTTGGCGATGAGGTAAAGCCTCTTGAGGAGGTTGACTTCTACAAAAAGCAAAAGAGGGTTGCACTCAGAAACTGCGGTGTAATAAACCCGGAAAATATAGACGAGTACATAGCTATGGACGGCTATACGGCGCTTAATAAGGTGCTTACCGAAATGACTCCCGAGGATGTTATCGACATCATTAAAAGATCGGGACTTCGAGGCAGAGGCGGCGGCGGCTTCCCGACCGGACTCAAATGGGATTTTGCGCACAAGGCAGTGGGCGATAAGAAATACGTTTGCTGTAACGCCGACGAGGGCGACCCGGGCGCGTTTATGGACAGATCCGTTCTTGAAGGCGATCCGCACTCGGTAATCGAGGCAATGGCTATAGCCGCATACGCAATAGGCGCAGACGAGGGCTATATCTATGTAAGAGCGGAATACCCCATAGCGGTCGACCGTTTGAAGATAGCAATAGCCCAGGCTGAGGAATACGGTCTTTTGGGCGAGGATATATTAGGTACGGGCTTCAATTTCAAGCTGAGCATACGTCTTGGCGCGGGCGCATTTGTCTGCGGTGAGGAAACGGCGCTTATGACGTCTATCGAGGGTAACAGAGGCGAACCCCGTCCCCGTCCCCCGTTCCCGGCAAACAAGGGTCTGTTCCAAAAGCCCACTATACTCAATAACGTTGAAACATACGCAAATATCACCTCTATCATAAACAACGGTCCCGAATGGTTTGCTTCAATGGGTACCGAGCGTTCAAAGGGTACAAAGGTATTCGCGCTGGGCGGTAAGATCCAGAACACAGGTCTTGTTGAGATACCGATGGGTACGACTCTGCGTGAGATAGTTGAGGAGATAGGCGGCGGCGTTCCCAGCGGTAAGAAGTTCAAGGCTGCGCAGACAGGCGGACCTTCGGGCGGCTGTATACCGGCAGAGCATCTTGACGTTCCGATCGACTACGATAACCTTATCGAGATAGGCTCAATGATGGGCTCGGGCGGTCTTATCGTTATGGACGAGGATACCTGTATGGTCGACATCGCAAAATTCTTCCTTGAATTCACGGTTGACGAGAGCTGCGGAAAATGTACTCCGTGCCGTGTGGGAACAAGAAGAATGCTTGAGATACTGACAAAAATAACAAAAGGTCAGGCAACTATGGCAGACCTTGACAAGCTTGAAGAGCTTTGCGAGCATCTTAAGTCAAACTCACTGTGCGCACTCGGTCAGACGGCTCCCAACCCCGTTATCTCGACACTCAGATATTTCAGGGACGAATACATAGCGCATATCGTGGACAAGAAGTGCCCGGCAGGCGTATGTAAGGATCTTCTTCAGTACAAGATCGACCCCGCAAAATGTAAGGGCTGCACGCTTTGTTCAAAGGTTTGCCCGGCGGGCGCTATCACCGGCACAGTCAAGGAGCCGCATAAGATCGATCCCGAGAAGTGCTTAAAGTGCGGCGCTTGTATGGAGAAATGTAAGTTTGGAGCTATATATAAAGAATAATCGTGGGCGTCAGTCCTGAATTTGTTAAGGAAGGTAAGAATATGAGTAATATAAATCTTAAAATAAACAATATTCCCGTCAGCGCCCCGGAGGGCTCAACGATCCTTGAGGCCGCAAGGGCGGCAGGAATAAAAATCCCTACGCTTTGCTATTTGAAGGAGATAAACGAAATAGGCGCTTGCCGTATGTGCGTTGTTGAAGTAAAGGGCGCAAGAAATCTTGTAGCCGCTTGCGTACACCCCATAGCAGAGGGTATGGAGGTATTAACAAACACCGATAAGCTTATAAAATCAAGAAAGAGGACTTTGGAGCTTCTTCTTTCAAATCATGATAAGAAATGTCTCTCATGCGTAAGAAGCGGCAACTGTGAGCTTCAGGCTCTGTGCCTTGAATACGGCGTTGAGGACGAGGATTACTTCAAGGGCGAGGAACAGCATTTTGAGCTTGACACCTCCGCTCCGCATATGGTAAGGGATAACAACAAATGTATCCTTTGCCGCCGCTGCAGCGCAGTATGCGAGAAGGTGCAGACCGTTTCGGTAATAGGCCCCAACAACAGAGGCTTCCAGACCGAGATAGGCTGTGCGTTCGATATGGGACTGGGCGAAACGGCGTGTGTAAACTGCGGTCAGTGTATCGCGGCTTGTCCTACGGGCGCATTATATGAAAAAGACTTTACGGACGATGTTTTAGCTGCAATAAACGATCCTGAAAAATATGTGGTCGTTCAGACAGCTCCGGCTGTAAGAGCGGCGCTCGGCGAAGAGTTCGGAATGCCTATGGGTACCGACGTTGAAGGCAAAATGGCGGCTGCATTAAGACGTATAGGCTTTGACAAGGTATTTGATACCAACTTCAGCGCCGACCTTACCATTATGGAGGAGGCAAACGAGCTTATCGAGCGTATACAGGGCGGCGGTGTTCTTCCGATGATAACCTCCTGCTCACCCGGCTGGATAAAGTATTGCGAGCATTATTACCCCGACCAGCTTGAGCATTTGTCAAGCTGTAAGTCACCGCAGCAGATGTTCGGTGCGGTAACAAAGACGTATTTTGCGCAGAAGTTCGGGATTGATCCCAAGACTATAGTATGCGTGAGCGTTATGCCGTGTACGGCAAAGAAGTTCGAGATAAAGCGTGACGATCAGGACGCCGCAGGTGTTCCGGACGTTGATATTTCGATCACGACAAGAGAGCTTGCAAGACTCATTAAAAAGTGCGGTATAGATTTCACCGCTTTACCCGACGAAGGCTTCGACGATCCTCTGGGCGAAAGCACGGGCGCAGGCGTCATCTTCGGCGCAACGGGCGGAGTTATGGAAGCCGCTTTGAGAACTGCTGTTGAAACGATAACCGGCGAGGAGCTTAAGGATCTCGACTTTGTGGATGTAAGAGGTACAGCGGGCATTAAAGAGGCTAAATATACGGTTGGCGGACTTGACGTAAAGGTTGCCGTTGCATCCGGACTTAACAATGCAAAGGTGCTTATGGACAAGGTTCGTGCAGGCGAGGCGGATTATCAGTTCATAGAGATAATGTGCTGTGAGGGCGGCTGTGTAAACGGCGGCGGACAGCCCCGTGTTCATGCCGACGTCCGTAACTTTGAAGATGTCAAGGCGTTAAGAGCAAAGGCTCTTTACGATAACGACGCAAAGAAGCAGTACAGAAAGTCACACGACAATCCTTCGATAAAGGAGCTTTACGAAAACTACCTCGGTAAGCCGGGCAGTGAAAAGGCTCACCACATTCTCCATACTACATACGTAAAGAGAAGCATAAACTAAAGATGCCTTCGGGCAATATTTAACGGACAGCGCTTTTGCCTTGCGGCAATTGCGCTTTCCACGCATTTATGCATAAAAAAGGGAGAATTATTATGTTCAATAACGACATAAGTATAGACCTGGGTACGGCTACCGTTCTTGTATATTTAAAAAACAAGGGCATAGTCTTAAACGAGCCGTCCGTCATTGCCGTAAACACGGAAACGGACGAGGTTCTGGCAGTCGGTAACGCCGCGCTTAAAATGCTTGGCAAAACTCCGCCGCACATAAAGGCGGTGCGCCCGTTGGAGGACGGCGTCATATCCTCGCTTACGCTTACGCGGGAGATGATACGCCTGTTTTTGGCGAAGGTAATGAGCTACCGCATAGGTCATCCGAGGATAATGATGTGCGTGCCGAGCGGTATAACGGACGTTGAGCAAAGAGCAGTTATCGAGGCGGCGCGCGATGTCGGCGCAAGGGATATATACGTCATAGAGGAGCCTGTTGCGGCGGCTTTGGGCGCAGGCTTTGATATATCCATGCCTCACGGCACAATGGTTGTCGATATCGGCGGCGGAACTACCGATATTGCCGTGCTTTCGCTTGGCGGCGTGGTTGTGAGCCGTTCCTTAAAAATTGCGGGCGACGAGTTTACGGAGGAGATAATCCGCTATATAAAGCGTGAACAGGGAATAATCGTAGGTCCGGTAACGGCGGAGCGTATCAAAATCGAGGCGGGCTGTGTCATACCCCGTCCAAAGGAATGTCTTTGCGAGGCAAAGGGCATAAGCCTTTTGGAGGGACTGCCGAGGTCTGTTACTATATCCTCGGATATGCTCTATGACGCCTTTGACGACCTGGTTTATAATATAATCGAGCGTGTTTTGGAGGTGCTTGAGGTAACGCCTCCGGAGCTGCATGCGGATATTATCGCAGACGGTATAATACTTACAGGCTCGGGTGCGCTTATCTACGGACTTGACAAGAAGATAAGCGAGGCGACGGGCGTTAAGGTGCAGCTTGCGGATAATATCGCCGAATGTGTCGTAAGAGGTGCGGGGATCGCGCTTGAAAACGTTGATTCCACCTCCGACCCGACGCAGATTTTCCATAAAAAAGCGTATATCACGGACTAAAAGGAGAAAAAACGATGCTTTCAAATATTGATATTCAGAAGATCCTGCCCCACCGCTACCCGTTTTTGCTGGTAGACAAGGTTTTGGAGCTTGACGAGGGCAAGAGCATAACGGGAATCAAAAACGTGACCGTAAACGAGCCGTTTTTCCAGGGACATTTCCCGTCAAATCCCATAATGCCGGGCGTGCTTATAACCGAAGCGCTTGCGCAGGTGGGTGCGGTGCTGCTTTTATCAATGCCCGAAAACAAGGGTAAGCTCGGCGTGTTTACGGGGATAAACAACTTCAAATTCCGCCGTCAGGTGGTGCCGGGCGACACTCTTACACTGTATGCGGAGCTTTTGGTTTACCGTCACGGTATGGGTAAGGCAAATGTCCGCGCGACGGTGGACGGCGAGGTTGCGGCAATGGGCGAAATAAGCTTTGCCGTGATCGAAAACAAGGCAAATGAGTAATATTCACCCCGATGAACAGCTGTGCGATCTGCAGCTTGACGGACTTTTTATAATCCAGAAAAAGAAGGGCTTTAAATTCGGTACCGACGCCGTGATGCTTTCGGATTTTGCAAAATCGCAAAAATCAAAGCGCACGCTTGATCTGTGTACGGGGTCGGGTATAATCCCCCTGCTTTTGAGCGCAAAAACAGCCACCCCCGAAATTTGCGGCATAGAAATACAGCCGGAAATTTCAGATATGGCAAAGCGCTCGGTAGAGTATAACGGACTTTTGGATAGAATTCATATAACAGAGGGCGATGCAAAGGACGCTGTATCCCTTTGGGGACGGGCGTCGTTTGACACCGTCACCTGCAATCCTCCATATACCGAGGCGGGCAGGGGACTTAAAAACACAACAGATACAAAGCTTATATCAAGGCACGAGATACTGATAAGCTTAGAGGATATAATCCGCATCTCAACGGAATTACTTGTCCCCCGGGGCGGATTCTTTATGGTACACCGCCCGTCAAGGCTTGCAGATATAATCTGCCTTATGCGGCAGTATAAATTAGAGCCGAAAACCATACGTTTTGTGTCACCGTCGTATGATAAGGCACCGAATCTTGTGCTTGTTCACGGTATTAAAAACGCAGGCAGGGAGCTTAAGGTTTTGCCGACCGCTTTTGTGTTCGATGCGGACGGAAACTACACAGGGGAGCTTAACCTAATATATAACCGCAGACAGAGGTCTGAATAAATGCAGACAGGGAAGAAGTAATAAGGAATAGTGAATAAGTAAGGTACAAAATGCCAAGGCATTTTGAATTATTCATATTATTCATTTTGTGTCTTGGAAAGGAATGGTTATATAAATGTCAGGAACGCTTTATTTATGCGCAACGCCCATAGGCAACTTAGAGGATATGAGCGTGCGTGCAATAAATACTTTGAAATCAGTCGATATCATAGCGGCTGAGGATACGAGAAGAACGCTTACGCTTTTGAATCATTTTGAAATAACAAAACCGCTTACGTCCTACCATGAGCATAACAAGGCGCAAAAGGGCAAATACCTTATAGGCCTTTTAAAGGAGGGTAAGGACATTGCCCTTGTATCGGACGCCGGAACGGTTGCAATTTCGGATCCGGGCGAGGATTTAGTGTCCCTGTGCATCGAGGAGGATATACAGATCGTACCTATCCCCGGTGCGGTCGCGCTTATAAATGCGCTTATCATATCGGGACTTTCGACAAGGCGGTTTGCGTTTGAGGGCTTTTTATCTGTCAACAAAAGACACCGCCGTGAGCATCTGGAGCTTTTAAAAAATGATACGCATACGCTTATTTTCTACGAGGCGCCGCATAAGCTCAGGAACACCTTAAACGATATGTATTCGGTGCTTGGGGACAGAAAGATCGCATTGGTAAGAGAGCTTACAAAAATACACGAGCAAGCTTTGAGGACTACCCTGTCGGAGGCAGTAAAATATTATGAAACTGAAAATCCAAGGGGCGAATATGTGCTTGTGATAGAGGGCGCAAAAGACGGTGTAAAGGAAGATGAAAACCCGTTAAACGCTCTGTCGGTTACCGAGCATACCGAGCATTATATAAAATCGGGTATGACCTCAAAGGAAGCAATAAAGCAGGTCGCGCTTGATCGGGACATTCCCAAGCGTGACGTTTATAACGAATACCATAAAAATCAAACGGAGAATAAGGAGCAGCCATGAAAAAGAAAACAATGCTCTGTCTTGCCTCCGCCGCAGCTTTGGGCATATACAGCGCGGTAGAGGGCAAGGGGCCTTTTAATAAATTGAAATTCAAGGATCAGCATGAGGCGGTCGCAAAATATATGCAGACGCATTATCCGAAGTCGCTATATTCGCCCATCACCGAAACGGATAAGGGCTGGATGACGGTTATAAGGCGGCTTACGGAGCCCAATATTATCCTGTACATAACACGCACCGCCGACGGGCATTTCGTGTTTAAGGAGCAGCCCTTGCCGCCCGATGAAAAAAAGAATATATTTTTCTGATATTAACAAAAAACCGATTCTTTTCATACTATACAGTAGCTTGAATTTGAGGAGGTTTTTTTATGAATTTGTTTGGAAACGGCTGTAACAAAAACGGCGGCGACTGGCTATGGATAATTATAATCGTTGTGCTTATCCTGTGCATCGCCGGCGACGGTAACGTTCTCGGAGCAAACACGTCCGACTGCGGTAATTGCTGCTGCAATAACTGCTGTAATAACGGCTGTGACAATAATTGCTGCGATAACTGCTGCTAAAAAACAAAAAATGCGGTTTTGCCGCATTTTTTGTTGTTTGGGGTTGAAAATAAGATTTTCTTTTAATTTCTTTTCCGCAAAAGAATTGACAAACGGCATTAAGTGTTATATAATGACAACAGAAAAAGGCAAGACCGTATAACGGTTATGCCACAGTAATGTCAACAAAGTGACCGTACGTGAGCATGGGCGGTCACTTTGCGTTTGCAGCAAAAACTACAAGGATTATTGCAATAACAAACAGCATCAAAGCTATTCTGAAAAAATGCTTTCCCATATAGCACCACCTCCAATCCGAGCACGTTGGTATAGTATGTACCCAAAGGCTTGCGGAGTTGCGGCGGCATAACCGTCCGACTTTTGCATAGGCAAAAGTATTGTCAATCGTTTTCAAGTCTTACCTTTTCCGCCTGCAAAGCAGGCAGTCGGATTGCTCCGACAAATGAATTATACTCTGAATTTCGTCCGGCTTCAATAATATTCGACAAATGTTATATTTCTGTAATGTGCTGAAACAGCTTTATTTTAAAGCTGTATTTTTTGATGTTTGGAATAAAATAAAAATCAAGGATTTACAATTAACAACAGTTATGTTAAAATAAGCGTAGCAGATTATTATACTTATACCGGATCAGGTATAATACGTTATTACATTTATGGAGGGATTTGTTGTGAAAAAATTACTGTCTGTTGTTCTGTCGCTCGCTATGCTGTCGGGTATGACGGCGCATGCCGTTGAATACGGTGAGGAGCTAAAAAATATGCCCGAAAAAACATACGAGCAAAAATTTTCCGATGTTCCGACTTCACACTGGGCGTTTGATTACATCGGTGAGCTTGTTAATGATAATGTGCTGAGCGGTTATCCCGACGGAAAATTTTATCCGGGCAACAATGTCACAAGAGCGGAATTTTCAAAGATCATGATCACCGCATCGGGTGTAAAGGTAAGCCCTGCAACATCAACATCATTTTCAGATGTCAAAACAACCGACTGGTATTGTCCGTATATTGAATCGGCAAAGGAATTTTTGACGGGATATACCTACAGCGGCTCTCCCATGTATCTTCCCAATAAGGCGGCAATAAGAGAGGATATTGCGGTTGCGCTTGTTAAGTTAAAGGGCTATGATGTGTCGGTTGCCGATTTGGGTATGCTCCAGACAATGTTCTCGGATTACGAAAGCATTTCCGAAGCCGCAAAACGCTATGTGGCCGTTGCGGTTGAGAGAGGACTTGTAAGCGGATATGAGGACGGCACATTCAGGGGACAGCAGTCTATAACAAGAGCTGAAGCGGCAGCGCTTATTTGGCGTGCAAACCGGTACGGCGCAGATAATAAGATATTGGGCAGTGATACTGAGGCGGTTACCTCAACTCCTGCTCCCACTGACGCTGCTGCAACTCCCACACCCGTCCCCGGAGCTACGGAAACACCCAAGTCAAATAAGCCGTATATTATAAATAAGCTTGCCTCAGCAAATGTAGCGGACAGCGCTTTAATGACAATGGATAATGACGATAATATATATTATATCGAAAATTCAGATAATTGCGTTTATAAATTAGAGACCGCAAGCGGCAAAAAGACAAAGTTTTTTGATATAAGCAATATATCGCTTCAAAAGACCGAAAAGCAAGACGTTGAGGTTGAAGAAGAAGTTACCGAAACAGTTGAAACGGGCGAATATGACGAGATAACGGAAGAAATAACCGAAACGGTTACAGACGGGGAAACAGGCGAAGAAAAAGAAGTAACAAAAACCGTTACAAAACAAGTCCCCAAAACAAAAGAGGTTACTAAAACCGTCACAAAAACTGTATCAAAAGATGTTGTTGTA
>CACZPW010000119.1 GCA_902783115.1 uncultured Ruminococcus sp.
AAATAAAGGGGGTGCGTATCCGCTATTCTGATTTTTGGATTTGCCTCCAATATGGAGGACATTCTTTTTATATTCTCATTCCATACGGTGTATGCTCTGTCATTTTCAAGATCCCCTAAATACTGGCTCATATATGCATAATTGTTTTTAAGATAGCAAAAGCTTGCCTTCATATCGCCGCCGCTTGCAAATACCTCATCGCTTTTGCCTAAAATTTTTATCGGCATGGGAACGTATCCTCTTGCCCTACGTATAAGCTGGACTTTCCCGCATACAATGCGGCACACCGAATCGTCAAGCGGCGTCAATATCCGTCTGTTATGTGATAAAATTTCAAAATCATTGTTTTTTCTGAGCTTGAACATCTCACTGTCCGATATTATTATCGGCTCGCCGGATACATTTGCGCTTGTCATTATCAGCGGCGAAATTTCAGCCGTTATTGCATACTGAACGGGATTGCACGGCAAAAATGCGCCTATATAATCGCTGTCTGTACACACATTATACGGAAGCTCGCGCTTCTTTTTTAAAAGCACGATAGGTTTTTTTTGTGATATAAGTGTTTTTTCTTCAAGCTTGTCTAGATGGCAGTATTCTTTTATTTGCTCAATGTTATTAAACATAACAGCAAACGGTTTTTTATATCGGTTTTTTATTTCCCGTATTTTAAGTGCGGCATTATCACACACAGCATCGCCGGCAAAATGATAGCCGCCTATATCCTTTATTGCTACCACACCGCCGTCTTTAAGATATTGTATCGCCATATCCAAAGGTGCTTTACCGCATACCGTAAATTCAAGCTTAGGACCGCACACGTTACATGAAACTGTCTGTGCGTGACAGCGTATATCAAAAATATCCGCATACTCCTCTTTACACTCATCACACATTTCAAAATCAGACATTGTGATATTCAATCTGTCATACGGCAAAGCTTTTAGTATCGAATATCTCGGTCCGCAATTTACACAGCTTATAAACGGGTGATGATAACGTCTGTTTTTCTTGTCCGAAAAGTCCGACATACATTTGTCGCATACCGAAATATCGGCGGGTATGAACGGCGTTTTTACGCAAGCCATATCACTTTTTACTATGGAAAAGGATATTGCATTAAAATCGGGTATCTTGTTTATCAAAAGCTCGTCAATAACAGCGTTTGGAATGTTTTTTATTTCGGATATGAACATATCCAAAGCTTCACCCATAGCCTGTATCAAAACAACACCGCCCTGATTTCTCACATTGCCGGTAATTTCATATTTATCCGCAAGCCTTTTGATATTCGGCCGAAAGCCTATCCCCTGCACCAAGCCCGAAACTGTTATACTGTACGCCATGCCTTATCCTTGTCCGCCAAAAAACGGGCTGCTGCAAAAACTTTTTTAAGAGCCTTGCCGCAGCCCTGATAAACTATTCCTCTTTAGTCTCCGTATGCTTTTGCGCCGCCGCTTTTTTTGCCGCAGCCGCCGCCTTCAATTCCGCAAGCTTTTCGGGATCTATTGCAGGCTTTGGAGGTGCGGGCGGTCCTGAAAATGTATCGACCGTCTTTTTAAAATCGGGCTCCGTATAAAATTTATCCGTATACAAGCATTTCTTCGGACAGTTATTTATACAGTTTTCGCACTGTACACATCCCATTCTGTCTATCGTCCAGGTTCTTTTGTCCCTGTCAACGGTTATTGCCCCCGACGGGCATTTTCTCTGGCATGAGCCGCAAAAGATGCAGTCGTTTATGTTTATACCGACAGCGCCTCTTGTACGCTCGCAAAATTCATTCTTTACATTGGGATAATCTCTTGTGACAGGCTTTGAAAAGAGATTTTTTAATGCAAATTTCGTAAATTTCATTATCATATCCGATATACCTCACACAAAAGTTATCTTTCCGTACAGCTTATGCACGGATCTATCGTAAGAATAAGCAGCGGTACGTCCGCAAGCTCCGCATTTTTCAAAGTTTCGATAAGCGGAAGCAGATTTGCAAAGGTTGGCGTTCTTATTCGCATACGCTCCAAAAACTTAGATCCGTCGGAGCGTGTATAATATATTGCTTCGCCTCTTGGCTGCTCGACTCTCATAAACGCCTCTCCCGCAGGCGGATTTCCCTTTATGGGGGTTATAAGCTCACCGTCAGGGATTTTTGACACAGCCTGACGGATAATATCAAACGCCTGGAATATCTCGCCTACTCTAACCTCACAGCGCGCATAGCTGTCGCAGTCCTTACTTGTAATAATATCAAAGCTCAGATCGCCGTATGCCGCATAGCCGAGCTTTCTTGTATCAATCTCTATACCGCTTGCTCTCATCATGGGGCCTACCGCACCCAATACGTTTGCCTGCTCCTTTGTAAGGATACCGACGCCCCTCAATCTGCTCTCTACCGTGTAATCGTTTAAAAATACAGATGTAAGCTCGGTAAGCTCCTTTTCCATTCCGTTTAGATTGTTGACGAATTTTAAAAGCATATCCTTGGGCATATCCTTTAATACGCCGCCGATTTTATTAACCGAAAATATAACTCTGCCGCCCGTTGATTCCTCAAACATATCAAGTATATGCTCTCTCATTCTCCAGCACTGATAAAACAGTGCTTCAAAACCGAATGCATCGGCAAGGAGCCCAAGCCACAGAAGATGCGAATGTATCCTTGACATTTCAGCCCATATAGTTCTTAAATACTTTGCTCTGTCCGGTATTTCGATATCAAACAATCTTTCCACCGATTCAACATAGCCCATACCGTGCATAAAAGAGCAGATACCGCAGGTGCGCTCTATAACGTATACATAATCGTTGAAATCCCGCTTTTTTGCAAGGCTTTCAAGACCTCTGTGAATATAGCCTATTTTCGGTATTGCCTCTACAACTCTTTCATCTTCAAGCACAAGATCAAGATGGATCGGCTCGGGAAGTACGGGGTGCTGCGGTCCGAACGGTACTATAGTTCTGTTTCCCATTATTCTTCCGCCTCCTTTGCCTCAGGTCTGAACGGTGTTACGGCGTCAATATTGTAAAGCTCGTTACGATAGTCAAGTCCGATATAGCTTACCTTGACGCCGAACAGCTCAGACATTTCATTCTCGTAAAGGGACGCACTCGGATATATATTTGAAATGCTGACTATTTCCTCGTCCTTTAAAAGATGTACCTTATAATTTACAAAATGATACCCGTCTGCAAACGAATACAGCAGATCGTACCCGTCGTCCGTATTTGCACAGCACATCTGTACCAGCCT
>CACZPW010000120.1 GCA_902783115.1 uncultured Ruminococcus sp.
ATTTTCCGCGACAAGCGCCGACAATTCCGAAAGTATCCTTTCTATCTCCTGATCTTCCTTGTTCATAAGATCGCGTATCTCGTTATTGCTGTTTACAACGCTCATAGGCTCTATGAATAAGGTCGCGCCGCTTGATGATGCATCATGCACGATCCCCGGCACCTCGCCCTTATATTCCGCCTTTACGGGTATTACAAACCTATCGGAGCGCATAGTAACGACAGGATCCTGCAAAAGCTTTTTATAATACGCGCTTTTTATCATATTATTGAGGGTTTCACGCACCCTGCCGTTTAAGCTGCGTATTTTTCTGCGTATCGTTGCAAGCTCCTGTGATGCGGTGTCCGCTATCTCGCTTTCGCTTACTATGCACAGCCTTATCCTGTCTTCAAGCTGTTTTGCGGTCATGATAGCATCACGCTCCCAAATAAGCGTATGACAATCCTCGCTGACATCGGAAAGATATTGCTTTATACGTCTTGATGCCGTCAGAAAATCTGCTATCTCCAAAAGCTCACCGGCTCCCAATACTCCCGATTGCTCCGCTCTTTTTACATACGCCGTAACCGGCTTTACCGAAAGCGATACTGGCGGATTTGAAAGCTTTAAGAGAGTGTTTACCCCTTCCGATGTATCGGATAGCATTTTCCTTGCCTTATCTATCGGCAATTTTGAAATTTTATATATTTTATCCTTGACAAATCGGTTTTCGGTATATCCCGCCAGTTTGTCGAGTATCTTGTCAAATTCAAGCGTTTTGTATGCTTTGTTCATTATTGTCTCCCAACAAATAATTTTTGATTATTATAACCCACTGTGCCAAATTAGTCAATAGACACACCGATTTGTGCCAACAGCATTTTATGCACCCGTTTATTCCCCGCAAGGACGTCACTGTTTTGATAAAAGCTCACAGGCTTGTTTTCCCAATCCGTTATTATACCGCCTGCCTCTTTAAGTATCAGACTGCCTGCGGCATAATCCCAAGGCTTTAAATTCTGCTCCAAAAATCCGTCCGTCATACCTGCCGCAAGATAGCAAAGATCAAGCGCCGCCGAGCCGGTCCTTCTTACATCTCCGCTGTTTTTATATATCCGCCCGAAAAGCTCAAACAGATAATCCGCCCTTTCCTTTTCATACGGCGTCGTACCAAAAGCAATGAGCCAATCGTTTGGATTTTCTCTGCTTGCGACATATATCCGCTCTTCGTTAAGGTATGCGCCTCCGCCTTTTGCGGCATAAAACATCTGCTCGCAAAATGGATTATATACAACTCCCTTTGTAATTTCACCGTTTTCCAACAGCGCAAGCGATACGGCGCTTGTATTATAGCGATGGATAAGGTTTGTCGTTCCGTCAATGGGATCTAAAATCCAGCATGCCTTATTTTTATCAAGCTCCTCATGCTCTCCCTCTTCGCCCATAAACAGTGCGTCGGGACGGAGCTTATACAGTTTCTCCCTAAGGTAGCTTTGCACCGTCGTATCAACCTTTGTAACATAGTCCGATCGACCTTTTTCTGTAACAGACGCAGACAACTGTGCGTCAAATATTATATTTTTTGTACTCTTTATAAGCTCAATAAGGTCACGCATTTATTCTTCCCTCCGTTTTAAATTCATTGGGCGATTTCCCTACATATTTTTTAAATGCCCTGTAAAATGTCACATAGTCCGAAAATCCGCATTTTTGGTAAATATTTGTGACCTGCCCGCCATCAAGGAGCAGATTTTTTGCCAAGGTTATGCGTCTGATATTGAGATATGTGAGTATCGGTATTCCGACCTCGCTCTTAAACAGCCTGCTGATGTAGGATTTATTAAGGAATATGCACCTTGCAATATCGTCAATGCTTATTTTTTTCGTGTAATTAGCCTCGATATAATCCTGTATCGCTTTTATGTGCGGATTTTTTACCGAATCGGCATTTATAAAAAATTTATTTTTTAAAATATCGCTTATTTTTACAATTATTTGTGCGGCATATAATGAAACCATAAAATCGGTATCGCTGTTTGGCTCCCTTGTGTATTCACATATCCCATCAAGCAATTTATCTATCCCGTATTCCTTTACGGCGTCTGACGGGATCTTATTGTTCCTGCCAAACTCTCTTGCGTCAAGTATATCAAATATGTCGCTCTTATATTTGGAAATAAAATTCTTTTCGATCTGCAAAAACTGCCTCTCATAGACCGTTTCCTTAGGGAATGTAATAAAATGAAATTCATATGGGTTAGTTATGATGATATCTCCCGGACCAAGCTCGTATTGCGTACCCTCTACATTGTATAACAGCGTCCCGTCGATCAGATTTACTATTTCATAATAGATATGCATGTGATTGCCTATCGGTATCTCGGTAGACGGACTTTTTCTGTATGAATATGTGTATGATTTATCATACATTCTGTATCTTACCGTTTTATCGATCATCATACGCCCTCCCCACGCATAAAGCTTTTTGTAGATTATATCACACAATGTCAAAAAACGCAATATAATATACTTATTTTGCAATTCAAAAAGCCGATATAATTTGTTACAATGTGGAATAGAAATAATCGTTTCGGAGGTAATGTACGTGAAAAAGAAAAATTTCGGCTTTATTTCAATTATCATATCGCTTTCCATGCTATTAGCGTGTTTTCCGACATTTGTATATGCGCAAAACACCGTTACATATACCGCAGATTTTACAGCGCTTGCAAAAAACGGCGCCGATACGGCATACGGAACGGCTGAGGATAAATTAAGCCTTGATGATTATACATATCTTGACCTTACATACAGCGGAACATATATATCATCGGACGGTAAGATATATATAAAAAGTGGCACCGTATGCAATAAGGACGGCTATTATTCAAGGGGCTCATACATTGCCTTCACAGCGCCCGCAGACGGTACGTTGAATGTCACAGGCTCGGATATAGGCTGGTTTGAAGGTAATACCTACAAGGGCTATGGCGCAAATATCACCGTTAACGCCGTATCGGGTACTACCTATTATTTTGGGTACCGTAAAGGCACTACATACATCGGCTCGCTTACATTCGCATATACGGAGGAGGCGCCCACACCCACACCCGAACCGACTCCCGTTCCTACCACAGCGCCTCAGACGGGCTTTACCACTCCCGCATTATGGGATTTTTCCGAAGCGGTTTTATCTGAGGGCAGCAACACTCCCGTAATCGGCGGCAGCGCCGTATGGGAAGGTGAGGAGGTACGCTTTCCTGCCGATACGACCGCAACGGGCACGCTTTCACTTACGCTTGATGATCCGCTACAGGATAACGCTGTAATAGAATTTGATTCAATAGGACATGATAAAGCGCTCGGTCAGCAGTGGTTCGGATATTCTATATCAAATACCGAAGATACCGTTGTAGAATTTGAGGTACATCCTTATGATGCAAATACCTCGGCGAATGGGCTTGTAATAGGCGGTCAAACGGTTGCAAACGCCGCCGCCCTCCGCTCCGCATGGACGGGCGTCGGCACGACTCATATAAAGACAGAGATCGACTACAATGCGCTTACGGTAGAGGTAACCGTCGGTCAAACGGTATTTTCCGGAACTTTAGCCGAGGGTACGCTTTCAAATATAAATACGCTTGAAATTTATTCAAAGAGGGCAAAAACGGCAGGCACAAGATATATTTCTGTCGATAATTTATATATAAACACCTTTGTTTCGCAAAAAACACCCGCAGTCCCCACCGTTACCGACGGCTATACGCAGGATAATATTGCGGGCTATACCTGTCAGACAAAGGCGCAGTACGGAAAAACCGCCGTTATATACCTTTGCGGAGAAAACCGTTACGGAACAGACGGATATTCACAGCTTTATGATGCGCGCTATATATTCGATAAGCTCGGAACTGATGCCGCTCTTATCGCACCGCAGACAGCTTCGGAATTTTCGGATATTTCAGATCTCGTTTCGGCGGTCAGGAACAAATATAATGCACCCTCCGTTACCGTCATAGGACAGTCCCAAAGCGCAAAAGCGGCTCTTTTATCGGATGCGGACAGGATAATAACCGTAGCCGGAGCATCGGATGAGCTGCCCGTATCGGAAAATGCCTGGGTTTTTGC
>CACZPW010000121.1 GCA_902783115.1 uncultured Ruminococcus sp.
AGGTTCGACAGAAGCTTGTCGATTTTACTTATTCCGTATTCCCTATTCCCTCTTCCCTAAAAAATCTTACCGATTTTGAAGTAATAAGTAATAGTGAATAAGGAAGAAGTGAGGAAAAAATCGCAGGATGCGATTTTGATTAAATGGCAAGGTTCGACAGAAGCTTGTCGATTTTACTTATTCCGTATTCCCTATTCCCTCTTCCCTAAAAAACCATGTCGATTTTTGGGAAGTAATAAGTAATAGTGAATAAGGAAGAAGTGAGGAAAAAATCGCAGGATGCGATTTTGTTTGATAAAAGGAGACCAACTATGGAAAGTCCGCTTATTATAAAGTCAAAACAATTTGCTTTAGACATTATAAAAGTTTGCAACATAGTGAAAAATGAAAAAAGGGAAAGAGTAATTACAAATCAACTTGTTCGTAGTGGTACAAGTATTGGAGCGAATATCAGAGAAGCGTTTTACGGTCATGGGAAAGCTGATTTTGTCGCAAAACTTCAAATAGCATTAAAAGAGTGTGCTGAAAGTGAATATTGGATCGAACTGCTTATTGAAAGCGGATATTATGATAACAAAGTAATTCTTGACAAATGTATTGAGATGAAGAAAATTTTGATTTCATCAATAAATACGGCAAAGAATAAAAAATCTTGAATCGCATCTAATCTTATGATTATAATTTATGCTTTACCGAAGAATAATGAATAATTGAAAAATCTTTCCGCAAATGATTGATTTTTTGAATATTTGTGGTATAATGATGTAGGTAAAATATATGCGGGCATAGTTTAATGGTAAAATTTCAGCTTCCCAAGCTGGCCTTGCGGGTTCGATTCCCGTTGCCCGCTCCAAAAATCGACAAGGTTCGACAGAAGCTTGTCGATTTTACTTATTCCCTATTCCTTATTCCCTAAAAACCATGTCGATTTTTGGGAAGTAATAAGTAATAGTGAATAAGGAATAGGTAAAGAACAAAATCGCCGCTGTGATTTTGATTAAATGACAAGGTTCGACAGAAGCTTATCGATTTTAATTATTCCCTATTCACTTATTACCTATTTTTCCCGGTCTTATTCTCCGCTTCGTATGCTTGTCCAAAGCTCGGACATAAGCTTATCCGCTTCTTCGGGGAGCGCGGAAAACGCCTCGGTATGATTGGTCAGATAATCGTTGTCAAGATACGATATCCCGTTATTTTTCATTTCGTCATCAAGCAGCTCAAAGGTCTTTTTGTTCGGCGTGGAATAGCCCACCGCATAGGTATTTGCAACGCCAACCTGCGGCTCGAGCAGGAAGTTTATAAACAAATGCGCCGCATCGGTATTTTTCGAGGTTTTGGGAATACAAACGCTGTCGACAAACATATTCGTTCCGCTTTCGGGAACAACAAATCCCAAATGGTCGTTTTCCTCCATAAGCGTTACCGCATCGCCCGCATAGTACGGAGCGACAAGCGCCTCGGACGCCGCCATTTTATCAAATACCTCGTCCATAACATACGCCTGAACAAGCGGCTTTTGCTCACGGAGCTTATCTGCCGCCGCCTTTAACGAAGCCTCGTCCGATGAATTTAAGGACAGCCCCAAAAGATTTTCTGCGATCGCAAACGCGTCACGGGGATTGTCGAACATCAGAAGATTATCCGCATATTTTTCGTCCCAAAGTATTTCCCAGCCGAAATCCGGCTCGGTTATCTTATTCTTATCGTAAATAAGCCCTACAATGCCCCAGAAATACGGAACACTGTACCGGTTTTCGGGGTCAAATGCGAGATTCTTATATTTCTCATCAATATTTGCATAGTTGGGGATCTTGCTAAAATCAATATCCGCAAGCATTCCTTCGTTATAGAGCTTTGACACCATATAATCCGACGGGACTATTATATCGTAATCGGCGGCGCCGGCGCGCATTTTTGCGTACAGCTCCTCGTTTGTCGCATAGGTGGTATAGTTTACCTTGATGCCGGTTAGCTTTTCAAATTCGTCTATAACGTCAACCCTGCCCTCGGAGCCGTCGGAGATGTATTCGCCCCAGTTTGCGACGTTCAGCTCAACGCCCTGACCGTCAAACGAAGAATATATCTCCGTGTCAATAGCCGTCGTATCAAGCACCGCGCTTTCCGTACCCGCGCAGCCCGCAAGCGATGTCAAAATCAAAGCCGTACACAATACCCCAATAATTTTTTTCATAGTGTTATCCTCCCCTTCTGCGGCAAGGCAATGCCGCTTGGTTTTATATAAGTCCGCTCAGATCTTTATTTCTTCCCGGACTGCCATCTGTACTTTTTTCACTCTCTTATTTTCAATTACATTCTTTGTTATAAGCACCGTCAGTACCACAATGAAGATTATTGTGGAAAGTGCGTTTATTTTCGGGCTGACCTGCTTTCTCGTCATTGAATATATGGTGATAGGCAGAGTTTGCACGGACGTTCCGCTGACAAAATAGCTGACGATAAAATCGTCGAGCGAAAATGTAAACGCCATCAAAAAGCCCGATATGACGCCGGGAAAAATGTCCGGCAAAACCACCTTGAAAAACGCCTGCATACCGTTACAGCCCAGATCCTCCGCCGCGTCTACAAGGTTCTTATCCATCTGCCTGAACTTCGGCATGATATTCAAGACCACATACGGAGTATCAAAGGTGATGTGCGCTATTATAAGCGTTATATAGCCCATTTTAAAATGCATTCTTGCCGCAAAAAACACGAACAGAAGCATAAGCGATACGCCCGTTACTATTTCCGGGTTTATTATGGGTATGTTGTTGGTGTTGAGCGCAAGTGTTTTCGGAAGCTTTCTCATGCTGTTTATGCCGTATGCGGCAAAGGTGCCCAGAACCGTCGATATCAAGGACGCCGAAACCGCAACTATTACGGTGGTGACAAGCGAGGACATTATTATTCTGTCCGAAAACAGCTCAAAATACCATTTAAGCGTAAACCCCGACATTACCGTGTGACTCTTTGTCGAATTGAACGAGAAGACTATAAGCACAAATATCGGCGCGTATAAAAACACCGTCATAAGCGCAAGATAGGCGTATTTTAAAACCTTTTTCATATTCCCCGCCTCCTTACATCAGCACCTTATCGTCGGAGTCGGACTTGTCGATAAGGTTTATGATCGCCATAACTATAAGTATTATTATCATCAGCACAAGCGCGATGCCTGCGCCGAGGTTGGGGTTATAGGCGTTGCCGAGAAACTGCATCTCTATCAGATCGCCTATCAAAAGGTTGGAGCTTCCGCCAAGCATTTTTGAAATTATAAAGGTGCTTATCGCAGGCACAAAAACCATTGTTATTCCCGATATGATCCCGGGTATGGATAACGGTACCGTTATCTTTATTACCGATTGGAGCTTTGAACAGCCCAGATCCTCCGCCGCCTCCGTTATACTCTTATCTATCTTTGCCATTACGGTATAGAGCGGAAGGATCATAAACGGAATATAATCATAGACCATACCCAGTATCACGGCGCCCTGCGTGTTTAAAAGCTTGAACGGGCCTATGCCGATAAGACCCAGAAGATTGTTTATTATCCCGTTGTTTCCCAGAAGCGCCTGCCAGGCGTATGTGCGGAGCAGGAAATTCATCCACATCGGGAGCATTATTATAAGAAGCATCGTTCCCTGAACGGACAGCTTCATGCTTGAAAGAATGTACGATAACGGATATGCAAGCAACAGGCATATCACGGTGGATATCGCGGCAAAGGTTATGGATTTTATAAAAATCGGCGCATATTCCTTTGTTTTTATAATATTTGCAAGAGTAAATGCGCCGCCGCTGTCGGTGAACGCAAAGTAAGCCACCATAAACAGCGGAACCAAAACAAATATTATCATCCATAACAGATACGGCGCAGAGGTCAGTTTTTTCATTTATCGCCCTCCATTTTATTCATTATCTGAATATCATAGGGATCGAATTCCATGCCCACAAGCGAGCCTTCCTCCGCCGCTTTTGTCGAGTGTACAAGCCAGGTATAATCACCGGATACTATGCTCATCTCATAGTGTACGCCCTTGAAGATGACCGACGATACCCTTCCGCAAAGCTTTGAGTTATCGGGTGAAATAAGGCGGATATCCTCGGGACGGATAACGACGTCTACGGGGTTGTTTTCGCCAAAGCCGGTATCCACGCACTCAAAATCACAACCGAAAATATTTACCAGCCTGTCGCGTACCATTATTCCGTCCATTATATTGCTCTCACCGATAAAATCGGCAACAAACGCATTTACCGGCTCGTTGTAAATGTCAACGGGCGAGCCTATCTGTTGAATATCGCCGTTGTTCATAACCACGACCGTATCGGACATGGTAAGAGCCTCCTCCTGGTCGTGAGTTACATATATAA